>SLBE01000008.1 GCA_007126465.1 Syntrophomonadaceae bacterium
CTTTTAATCCGCCAGCTGCGTGAAGGTGGATATGAAGGCGTTATCATGGTTGGAGACGGTTCCAGTGCCCAGGAATTAATCGATCTGGCCGGCCCGGATGCTGAAGGCGTACTTTGCACCGGCCCCCCGCTGACCGACTTCCTGCCGGCAGCGCAGAACTTCATCCAGCGCTACGATGAATCATTCCCCCGTGAACCAGGCGCTTATGCTGCCCTTACTTATGATGCAGCCAGGCTTTTATTTGACGCCATGGAAAGAGCCGGCTCATTTGACAGTGCAGAAATCAGGGATGCTCTTGAGGCTACTGACGGCTTCGAAGGATTGGCCGGCCCGATTAGCTTCACCGACCAGAATACCCTGGCAAGAAGTAACTTCGTTATTCTTGAAGCCCGCGATGGAAGATGGGCTCTAGTTGAGTAAGCCGACTGAATAAAAAGCGCGCAGGCCCGGTTAGATACCGGGCCTGCTCTTCTTGAGAGGTGAACAGATGGCTATTCATGAAATTCTTATCCAGCAGCTCTTTAACGGCTTACTAATCGGTTCATTTTACGGCCTGGTTGCTATAGGCTACTCAATGGTTTACGGTATTATAAAGTTATTAAACTTTGCCCACGGTGATATTTATATGCTCGGTGCTTTCTCCGGGCTTGTTTTCTTATCAATAGCTACTCCTGCAATTGGAGCAGGCTGGGGTTCACTTATTTTGGGAATGTTAATTAGCATGTTATTGGTTGGCCTGGTTGGGGTGTTTATTCAAAGGGTCGCATACCGACCGATGCTTAAAGCACCAAGGCTCTCAATCCTGATTACCGCCCTGGCAGTATCGATGATTTTATATAATACTGTCATGCTCCTTTCATCCGGACGATTTTTACCATTCCGAACTGAGATCAGCACAGAAAGTTTTTTCTTAGGACCACTGAGATTGACAGAAACCAGGGTAGTACTCATTGTTGCAGCTTTTGCCCTGATGTTTATCATGCATATGTTTATTACCAAAACAATGTATGGCAAAGCGATGCGGGCAATTTCCCTGGACAGGGATACCTGCCAGCTTATGGGCATTGATGTTTACAAGATCATTGCCCTGACTTTCTTTGTCGGTTCGGCCCTGGCAGCAGCAGCCGGAATTATGGCCGGGGTTTATTATGGCACAATACACTTCTATATGGGCTTTCTGATAGGGTTAAAGGCCTTTACCGCCGCAGTAATAGGCGGCATCGGTATTATACCCGGTGCGATGCTGGGTGGCTTGTTACTGGGACTCCTTGAGTCTTTTGGCACCCAGATACCTTTCATTGGAACAGTTTGGAAGGATGTTTTTTCTTTTGCCTTTTTAATCCTGTTCTTAATCTTTAAGCCGAACGGCCTGCTGGGACGCAGCGAAAGTGAGAGGATGTAGCTTTTATGGCAGAGATAAAAAAGAAAGCTAAAACGACCAATCCTTTTGAAATTATAGTTGAAGCTCTATTCAATTTTTTTGAAAACAAAGTATACCTTTATGCCTTTATCGCTCTGGCAGTTGGTTTCTTGATTATTTTTCCAAATGTTTCAAGCAGGTTTACCCAGGAGATCATGACTAACCTCTTCTTTTATGTAGTAGTCTGCCTGGGCCTTAACATAATCGTTGGCTATGCCGGCCTGCTGCACCTCGGTTACGCCGCATTTTTTGCTGTTGGTGCCTATACAACCGGTATTTTAAGCTCGAGAATGGGCATGGACTTCTGGTTAACCATCCCTTTTAGTGTCGTTGCAGCAGTAATTGCCGGCCTGGCTATCGGTTTTCCAACCCTGAGGCTTCGTGGTGATTACCTGGCAATTGTTACTCTTGGCTTTGGTGAAATAACCAGGTTAACAATCAGGAACCTTGACATAACCGGTGGTGCTATTGGGTTAATTGGCATCCAGCGTCCGGTGTTTTTTGGTATCACTTTAAACCAGATTTCTCATTTTTACTACATGTTTTTCATCCTGGCCATTATAGCGATTATTGTATCCTACAGACTGGAAAATTCACGCATGGGTCGGGCCTGGGCATATATCCGCGAAGATGAAGATGCGGCTGCAGCAATGGGTATTAACGTTGTCACTACACGTCTTTACGCCTTCATTATTGGCTCATCTTTCGGAGCTGTGGGCGGTTCATTTTTTGCCGCCAAGATGACTGCAATTTCACCGGATTCTTTTATGTTTATTCACTCGGTCATGTTCCTGATGGCTGTAGTACTCGGTGGAATGGGCAAAATCCCGGGAGTTGTCCTCGGCTCGATGCTGGTTGTTTTAATTCCTGAGGTTGCCAGGGGCATCGGGCCCTACCGTTTATTGATCTTTGGTTTTCTGTTATTGATAATAATGCTTTACAGGCCGCAGGGTATTTGGCCCGATAAGCCGGCTATATCTGCAAAAGAATAATAGGGGGTGTTTAAGTGGCACTACTGGAAATAAAAGACCTAACCTTAAGATTCGGCGGGTTGTGCGCTGTAAACGCCCTCTCGTTGGAAATTGAAGAAGGTTCTATCAGAAGCCTGATTGGTCCAAACGGAGCTGGTAAAACCTGCGTGTTTAACTGCATGACCGGTTTTTATATACCCAGTGACGGTGAAATATTGTTCCAGGGTCAAAGCCTGAGGGATAAAAAACCGCACTATATTACTTACCTTGGTCTGGCCAGGACTTTTCAAAACCTGAGACTTTTTAAAGGAATGTCAGTCCTGGAAAATGTTATGTCCGGGATGCACTGTCGTACAAACGCAGCTTTTCTAACCACGGTTTTACGAACGAAAGGACAGAAGAAGGAAGAAAAACATATCCGGGAAGTAGCCGAAGAATGTTTAGATTTTGTCGGCATTCTTGACAAGAAAGATTTTATCGCCAGCAATCTTCCTTACGGCGATCAGCGTAAAGTTGAATGGGCCAGGGCCCTGGCCACCCAGCCTAAAATACTGCTCTTAGATGAACCGGCAGCAGGCTTAAACAAGGATGAAAAATCACGCTTGATTGAGCTAATGCACCGCATTCGTGATGAACGTGATATAACCATCTTCCTGATTGAGCATGATATGGGCCTGGTCATGAAGATTTCTGAAAAGATCTTCGTTATTGACTACGGTGTAAAAATTGCTGAAGGTACTGCCCAGGAAGTTAGGGATAACCCGAAAGTTGTTGAAGCCTACCTCGGAAAAGAAGAGGAGGAAACTGCATGAGCGAACCAGTCCTATCTTTAAAAGACTTAGAAACCCGCTACGGGCAGATCTATGCCCTGAGAGGCATCAACATGGATGTGCAGGAAGGCGAAATAGTAGCACTTCTCGGGGCCAATGGCGCGGGTAAAAGCACTACTCTAAAAACTATATCCAGCTTGATTAATGCTTCATCGGGAAGTGTTATCTTTAACGGCCAGGATATCACTTATATGCAGCCTCATGCCATTGTTGAAATGGGGGTAATTCACGTTCCGGAAGGCCGGATGATCTTTAAGGAGCTGACAGTAAAGGAAAACCTGGAACTTGGTTCTTTTACATTGAATGACAATGAAATCCGTAAAAAGAGAATGAAACGGGTTTTTGAGCTCTTCCCGATCCTGGAAGAACGCCAGCAGCAGATGGGGGGCTTACTGTCTGGTGGCGAACAGCAGATGCTGGCCATGGGCCGCGCTTTAATGACGGAACCAAAACTGCTGCTTTTAGATGAACCTTCCATGGGCCTGGCCCCGATTATTGTTAATAACATCATGGATATCATTAAGCATATCAACAGGGACCAGGGCACAACCATTCTCCTTGTTGAACAGAACGCCAAGGCTGCCCTGAAGTTTGCCCACCGGGCATACGTTCTTGAAACAGGAGAGATAGTTATGGAAGGCAGCGGTGAAGAGATGAGTAAGGATGAGAGCATCGTCAAGGCCTATCTTGGTGAATAAATATTTACTTAAATAAGGGGTTAGCTTTGTATTGAAAAAATACTATAAGAACCTTTTGGCAGGAATTATATTGATGCTTGTAATTACTGTCACTGCGATACCTGCAGCAGCTAATGATAATACAGTTACAGAAGACAGCGCAGGTACGGTATACTACTTCTGGGGTTACTGCCCCACCTGCAGCAAGCCTGAAGAACACGTTGATTTATTTGACGGCTACCCGGTTGAGGTAGAAATATACGAAGTTTTTCAGGATGAAGAGGGTCGTAAAAAATACGATCAGGTCAGTGAAGAACTAAGTATTGAAGTCCGAGGTTTTCCGACCCTGGTCTACCAGGATCAATTCTGGCTCGGTTTCTCAGAAGCGGTCCAGGACGATATTATTGACGCCATTGAAGCAACCATGGAAGCAGGAGAAGCTGCAGATCGAAGGAATGTATTAAATTTGCCAATCGTCGGAGAGGTTGATCTATCTGCCTCTCCGATTTTGCTGAGCACTTTTATAATTGCTTTTCTTGACGGTTTTAACCCCTGTTCGCTTTTTGTTCTAACTTTCCTCCTGGCCATAATCATTCACTCTGCATCCAGGAAGAGAATATTCCTGGTCGGTTTTACCTTTCTTCTGGTCACTGCCTCTGTATACGGACTCTTTATACTGGGCATCCTGAACATTATGGTATTTGTTGCCCAGCTTTTCTGGATCAGTTATATCGTTGCAGCAATAGTCATAGTCTTAGGCCTGGTAGCAATAAAAGATTTTCTTTTGTTTAAAGAAGGCCTGACCTTCTCGATACCGGAAAAATATAAAAGCAGGTACTACCAGCAGGTGCGCAAGGTTTTTTATACCGAATCGGTCATCCCCATGATTACTGCCACTGTAGTAATGGCACTCGGAATTGCCCTGGTGGAACTGCCTTGTACCGCCGGTTTTCCCTTTATCTGGAGTTCACTAATTGCCGAACTCGATCCTGGAATTACTTATTTTATTACACTATTTATTGTCTATATAGTCACGTACCTGTCAGTTGAGCTGGTCATTTTTTTCGCTGCCGTTGTCAGGCTCCGCTCAATAAAAATGACTGAAGAGAGAGGGCGTCTCTTAAAACTAATTGCCGGGAGTTTAATGCTGGTTTTAGGGCTGGTGTTACTGATTGACCCTACTTACATGGAAAGCATGGCCGGCATCTTCATTATTTTTAGTGTTACAGCCCTCCTGGCCCTGCTTATATTTTTTGCCCGCAGGCTATACCAAAACAGAGGGGGTTCTTAAACGATGAAATGGACAGCTCCAGAAGAATGGCAAAAGATCACGGCAATTGATGCTCATACCGGTGGTGAACCGCTGCGGATCTTTACCGGAGGGTATCCACCTTTACAGGGAAATACTATTCTTGAAAAGCGACGCTATGCCAAAGAAAAACTTGACCACCTGCGCACAGCTACATTGTGGGAGCCGCGCGGCCATGCCGATATGTACGGCTGCATTATAACCGAACCGGTCACTAAAGATGGAGATTGTGGGCTGATTTTCACCCATAATGAAGGTTACAGCAGCATGTGCGGTCACGGAATTATTGCAGTAACAAAAGTTGGCCTGGAAGCAGGAATAATAGCCGGGGGCAAAACCAAAGAGCAGATAAAATTTGATACTCCTGCCGGCAGGGTCACTGCATACCCGCACTGGGAAGGAGACCGGGTCAAAGAAGTTTCCTTCTTTAACGTTCCATCCTTCGTCTATGCTCTTAACTTATCTGTAGAGGTTCCTTGGCTTGGTAATGTTGAATTTGATCTTGCTTTCGGAGGCGCTTTCTACGCCTTTGTCAATGCTGAATCTGTAGGTGTAGAGTTGAACCCGTCAGGATTTCGCCGTTTAATCGAACTGGGCACATCAATTAAAAAAGCAGTTATTGAAAACCATCCTGTTAAGCATCCCTTTGAAGATGACTTAAGCTTTCTATACGGGGTAATATTTGTCGGTCGAGCCCAGGATCCACGGCATCACAGCCGTAATATCTGTGTTTTTGCCGATGGTGAGGTAGACCGCTGCCCGACCGGAACAGGAGTAAGCGCCAGGACAGCCCTGCATCATGCCCGGGGTGAATTAAAGCCCGCTGAAAGTATTACCATTGAATCGATTATAGGCTCATGCTTTAAGGCAGAAATATCTGAAGTAACAAAATTTGGGCCGTTTGATGCTGTAATACCGAAAGTTACTGGATCAGCTCATATTTGTGGAATCAATACCCTGCTGCTTAACCCGGAAGATCCCCTGGGTAAAGGTTTTATTCTTCGTTAAAGCCGCTTCCTGAAATAATGGGTATTCCGCTATCCTGTTTTTTTAGAAAAGCTATTCGCTCCGATAGACGGTCGGTAGATGGAGGGACAAGATCTGCACACTGGCTGTAATCCAGGTCCAGGTAACGGTAGGTTTCAATGCCCAGCCGGTGGTACGGTAATATTTCCAGGCCTTTTAGGTTACTTAATCCTTTACAAAACTGCAGGGTGGCCAGCAGGTTTTCATCGCTGTCATTAAACCCCGGAACAAGGGGGACCCTGACAATAATAGACGGTGAGCTGTCATTGCGATCAATTTTAACCAGGTTGTTCAGGATCAGCTGATTGTCCTGACCGGTCCATTCTCTGTGGATAGCCCCATCCATCTGCTTTATATCAGCATAAAGGGTATCTAGCCAGGGCAGCAGTTTTTCAATACTGCCGAAATTACCATACAGGCAGCTTTCAACGGTTGTATTGATGCCTAGTTTTTTTGATTCTTCAAGCAGTGCTGCCGCAAAGCTGCTCTGATTGAGCGGCTCTCCACCGCTCAGGGTAATCCCACCACCGGAATGAAAGAAAAATATTTCATCTTTCTTAATTTCATCCATTACGGCAGAAACGGTCATCCTTTTTCCATATGGCTTTACCGCATGTGAAGGGCAAACATCTGCGCAGCTAAAGCAGTTGTCACACAAACTTCTATCAGTAACAACTGCCTGGTAATCCTGGTTTAGGCTTATAGCATCATTCGAACAGGCTTCTATACACCTGCCGCAGGCCAAACATAATTCTTCAGCAAAGCCTTTCTCATAATCAAAATGCTTTGATTCAGGGGTTGAGCACCAGGAGCAGTCCAGCGGGCAGCCTTTAAAAAATACTACTGTCCTCAGTCCACTGCCATCATGAATGGATGCACGCTCAATTCTCAGTATATTTCCTGTCAGGTTTAGGTTATCTTCAGTCATAATGTCCTATCCTACCGAGATACCCTGCTGCACGGTCCGCCCGATAATCTCATCCTGAACATCTTTGCCCAGCTCGGTAAAGTAAGCGGTATAACCGGCTACCCGGACCAGCAGTCCCTTATATTGGTCTGGATCTTCCTGGGCCTTGATCAGGGTTTCCTGGTCAATTACATTAAACTGGACATGGTAGACTCCTAATGAGCAAAAGCTTTTCAACAGGGCCATCAGCTGGGTAATGCCGTTTTCAGTTTCCAGCATAGCCGGTTCAACTTTCATATTGAGTAAAGTTCCCTGGACAAAACGACCGTGTGGTATATGGGCGACTGAATTAAGCACAGCAGCAGGCCCTTTTAAGTCCGTTCCACCACTGGGGCTGACCCCGTCAGCAAGCGGTTGCCAGGCCCTGCGCCCTGACGGCAGCGCTCCAACTTCCAGGCCAAAGGGTGTATTGCCTGAAACAGGGAGGATACCGGGGGTCATCCGGCCAAACTTGCTGCTGTATTTTTCAATTTCGTCAGCAATAAAGGTAAATATTTCTCCGGCTATCGTATCGGCCAACTGTTCGTTGTTACCGTATTTGGGAGCTTCCAAACACAATTTTTCCAGGCCTTCATGGCCTGCAAAGTTAACCTGCAGCGCTTCTGTTAACTGCTCCATTGAAACTCGACCGGTATCATAAACCAGGTGTTTGACAGCAGCAATACTGTTTACCAGGTCCGCTACACCGATCAGGATAATTCCATTACCAACATTATACTTGGCTCCCCCGTGAGCATAATCAAGGGCATTATCTATGCACTCTTTGAAAGTTAAAGAGAGGGCGGGGCAGGGCCTGTTTATTCCGATTTCATCGATAACGTGGCTTCCTGCTACAACTGCTCTTGTTGCGTGAGCTAACTGTTTTTTTACGGCAGCAAGGAAATCTTCATATCGTTCAAAGTTCTTTGCATCCCCGGTCCTGGAGCCAACAAAGTTTTCATATTTCCTGCTGCGGCCGTCGCTCAGGGCAAATTCGACCATATGACCAAGGTTTATATCTGCCAGGGCTGTATACTGACGCATTCTTCCCTCAAGGTTTGTTTCAACACAGCCGCATGGATTCCAGTTGTAAGCTTCTTTTAAGGGAACACCCTTATTCATCAACATGGTCGTTCCCAGATCATCATTGTGAAAGGCTGGAAATCCGGTGCCCAGCCTGATTAATTCAACAACTTTTCTTAAGAAAGAATTTGGGTTTTTAGCCACGCTGTAACGAACGGAGAGGGAGGGTTGGTAAAGCCTAACATCCATCGTGGCCTGTAAAATCATGTATGAAAGATCATTGACAGCATCCTTACCGGCTTCATCTACCCCACCGACACATACATTCTGGAACATGGGGTAACCAGCTGCAAACTCGGCTGTGCCGGCATCCTGGAAGAGACAGGGTTCACTGAATTTTACCCATAGACAACCCAGAAGCTCCTGGGCTTGTTCAGGGGTAATTTTGCCGGAATCAAGATCGGACTTATAGTAAGGCCATAAATATTGATCCATCCGCCCGGGGTTATAGCTGGCTGCGTTCTGCTCCATAAATATTGATACCTGGTAGAGATATAAAGACTGCAGGGCTTCATGGAAAGTCCGGGCCGGGTAAGCAGGAACGCGTCGGCAGCTTTCAGCAATTAATGTTAGTTCATTTTTGCGCTGCTGATCTGTTACAGCAGCAGCGAGGCGTTCTGCTTCTTCAGCATATCGTTCGGCCAGCCTGATAATCCCCCTGGCGGCAGTTAGCATGGCCTGCATGTAGATATCCTTTTCGTAATCGCCGGGCCTGGTTATATCCAGCTTAGATCGCCTGGCTTCTATCCTATTCATAATCCCGGTCAAGCCTTCCTGAAGGAGCCATTCGTAGCCGGCCGTGGTTTCACCCCATCCCCGCACAGCTTTGCGGTCGATATAGACAACACCGGCATCACGTAAAATCCTGGTTTCTTCGGGTATCTGGGCCAACCATTCCTCGTAGTTGGAGCGGCCCTGCCAGTATGGTTTCACCTCGTCTAAAAAGGCATCCCTGTCTTCAGGTGTAAGGTAGAAAGGGTCATAGGGGCGGTTATTAATAGTATCGAGCTCTTTGTCAAGCACGGACCAGCAAGAATCGGCGCAAAGAATGCCTGCCCTGATCTTGCTGCCGGAACAGCCAACAATTAGCTCGTCTTCCCATATTTGCACAGTCTTTTCCGCGCACTGTCTGTAAAAGGCTCTGGCTTTACGCAAAACCAGGGGATTGCCTTCAGCCTCCCTGAAGCCTTTGGTCAGTAACCTGGCATTTTCCAGGTCCATTTCCGGGCTTGTATTAATCACCCTATTCTTCAGGCGATTAACCCTGTCCATATAAGCCGGTTCAGTTCCGGTATGCTCTTTTTGTCGAGCTGATTCAGGCATAATTAAACCTCCGTTTAAAAATTTTCTATAATAAATTATAGCACAAGCAAGATTAGATTTAAAAATTATATGCGATGATTTGATAAACTTAGGCTCCCTTATTAAATTGCTTCTACCAACTGAACAAATTTCGCTCGCTGATCGTTTAGGCTGAAACTGTAACGGCTCATCTTCACCCTTTCGCCTGGGTTACCCTCGCGATAAGCTCATCCGGAGCTCTCGCTCGGTGGCCGACCTCCTGTCGGCCAACCCGCTCCAGGCTTTGCTTCGCCGGCACTTCCATGCCTGCACTTTATGCTCGTTCCAATTTTTCAGTGGTAACTGCAATGTTTTGAGTGTTCAGAAATAGTAGTTGTTAACATGTCATTTTAATCTTGCTGTGAAAGATTTTAAATGGCAAACATTTTATGCACTTACAATACCTTGTATATGCAAATATATTGATTAGCTTAATTATATTTGTTCAAACGGGCTCTGTCTATGATATAATATCAAATGAGGTGCAAATTAGAATTGAACAAAACAGGCCTTATCTTTAACATCCAGAAATTTTCCTTGCATGACGGACCGGGAATCAGAACAACCATTTTCTTTAAGGGATGTCCGTTAAGCTGTTTGTGGTGCCAGAACCCGGAAGGGTTAAGCAGCA
>SLBE01000169.1 GCA_007126465.1 Syntrophomonadaceae bacterium
ACATCAAGATGTAACACCATATTGGGGAATACCAGCACCCCCCTTAAAGGCAGTACTGATAATTTTTCTTTATCAGGCATAACAAGAAACCACCTTCCTGTAAAAGTTAAAGCGAGAAGCTTTGATTAGAATTATTCGCTTCCCGCCTATTTATCCCTTTTTGATTATGTCGTCCAGGCAATAATAAGCCAGGCCTTAAGCGCTTTCTTCTTTCTTCTTGCGCTTGTTATTCTTTGTAACCAGTATCGGGCTCTCTCCATTGGCCACTACTTCCCTGGTGATAATGCATCTTTCTATATCGTCCCTGGATGGCAGGTCATACATAACGTCGAGCAGGGTTTCTTCCATGATAGCCCGAAGGCCCCTGGCTCCTGTATTTCTATTCATTGCTTCCTCGGCAATAGCCTGCAGGCAGTTATCCTTCAATTCCAGGGTCACACCATCAATCTCGAAGATTTTCTCATACTGTTTGACAAGTGCGTTACGAGGCTCTTTCAGGATACGGACAAAAGCCTCGATATCAAGTGTATCAAGAGTAGCGATAACAGGGATCCTGCCGACAAATTCGGGAATTAAACCATATTTTAGCAAGTCCTGGGGCAGAACCAGTTTTAAAACATCGCCCAGGTTACTATCATCACTGGTCATAACATCAGCACCGAAGCCGATCCCCTTATTGCCTACCCGGTTTTGAATGATTTTTTCCAGACCGTCGAAAGCACCTCCACAGATGAAAAGAATATCCGTGGTGTCTATTTGCATAAATTCCTGGTGCGGGTGCTTACGGCCGCCCTGGGGCGGAACACTTGCTACGGTGCCTTCGAGAATTTTTAATAAAGCCTGCTGGACACCTTCCCCTGAAACATCCCTGGTTATGGAAGGGTTATCAGTCTTGCGGGCTATTTTGTCAATTTCATCAATATAAATTATCCCTTTCTCCGCTTTTTCCAGGTCATAGTCTGCAGCCTGGATCAGCTTTAAAAGGATGTTTTCCACATCTTCGCCGACATAACCGGCTTCCGTCAACGAGGTAGCGTCGGCTATGGCAAAGGGAACATTTAAAATCCTGGCCAGGGTTTGTGCCAGCAGCGTTTTACCAACCCCGGTCGGACCGATCAGGACAATATTGCTCTTCTGCAGTTCCACGTCTTCCACTTTCTGGCTGGCATTAACCCTTTTATAGTGGTTATATACCGCCACGGAAAGGCTCTTCTTGGCTGCTTCCTGACCAATAACATACTGGTCAAGCACTTCATTGATATCATGGGGGTTAGGTAGTTCAACCTGCCCCAGTTCAGTCTCTTCACCAATTTCTTCTTCAATAATCTCGTTGCAGAGCTCAATGCACTCATCGCAGATATAAACCCCCGGGCCGGCTACCAGCTTGCGAACCTGTTCCTGGGTTTTCCCGCAAAATGAACACTTCAAGTGTCCTTTTTCTTCGTTAAACTTAAACATAGGGAGATATCACCTCGTCTCCAATAAATTATACTCATTAACTCCTGTTACTCAATATTTCGTCAATCAGGCCATAATTCAAAGTCTCATCGGCTGACATAAAGAAATCACGGTCAGTATCTTTAGCAATTGTATCAACCGGCTGACCGGTATGATCTGCCAGGATCTCATTTAAAGTCTGCCGGATTCTCAGAATTTCCCTGGCATGAATATCAATATCAACAGCCTGACCCTGGGCTCCACCCATTGGCTGGTGCAGCATTATCCTGGAATTAGGCAGGGCGAAACGTTTGCCTTTTTCTCCTGCAGCCAGCAGGATTGCCCCAAAGCTGGCAGCAAGGCCAACACAAATTGTTGAAACGGCAGGCTTAACATAACGCATTGTATCATAAATAGCCATGCCTGCATAAACTGAGCCGCCCGGTGAATTAATATACAGGTTGATATCTTTCTTGGGATCTTCCGACTCCAGGAAAAGCATCTGGGCAACAATCAGGTTGGCAACATTATCATCAATCGCGCTTCCCAAAAAAACTATCCGATCTTTTAATAAGCGCGAGTATATATCATACGCTCTTTCGCCACGACTGGTCTGTTCTACAACCATCGGCACTAAAACACTCATTTACTTTACCTCCTTATATTTACATGTTAAATTTTCATACAAACCATCTTAAGTGCAAATTTTTTTTTTGATCCTTACAGAATTCCTCTAAAATTATTTATTCTGAACCTTCCACTTCTATTATACTACTATTCGTCACTTTCCTGAACAGCATTTCCTTTTTCTGTTTCGTCTTGCTTTTCTTCTGCTTCTTTCTTTTCTTCTGCTTCTTTATCTTCTTTTTTAACCATGGTTATACTGGCTTCTTCGACCATTAGATCTATAACCTGGCGAATCCTCAGTTCTTCTTTCATGACCGGTATGCGGCCCTGCTTCTCTAAAATATCGCGAATCCTATCCGTTTCATCGTTATAGCTATCTGCTATTTCTTTTATCTTTTCATCTAATTCGCTATCTTCAACAGTGAACCCTTCTTTTTTTGCTATTGCATCTAAAACCAGGTTAGCCTTTGTCCGCTCTTCTGCTTCTTCTCGCCTGTCTTCGCGCAGCTCTTCCCTGGTTTTGCCTGATAATTGCAGGAATTGATCAAGTTCCATGCCCTGGTAACGCAGGTAGTTCTCAAGATCGCCGATCAGCCTGTCAATCTGCCTCTCAACCAGGGTCTGTGGTGGTTCAACCGTAGATGCAGCTGCAACCTGTTCAATCAAAGATTCTTCTAACTTGTTTTTCGACTGCTCTTCAGCATTTTTAAGCAGTTTTTCCTTTAGGTCTGTTTTCATTTCATCTATGGTCTCAAATTCACTGATCTCCTGGATAAACTCATCATTAAGCTCAGGTAGCTGCTTTTCTTTAATCTGCTTAACTTTTACCTTAAAGACAGCATCCTTGCCGGCAATATCATCCTTGCGATAATTGTCCGGGAACTTAACATTTACTTCTCTTTCTTCATCAACTCCGGCACCGATCAGCTGTTCCTCAAAACCGGGAATAAAAGATTTTGAACCAATCTCCAGCTGATGGTTTTCAGCTTCGCCGCCTTCAAATGGCTCACCATCTACAAATCCCTGAAAGTCTATCGAAACCAGGTCGCCGTCCTTAACTTCGCCATCTTCCTTTGGCACAAGCCTGGCATTTTGTTCCCGGAGCATGTAAAGATGGTGATCTACCTGAAGATCGTCTATTTCCACTTCTTCCTTCTCTGCTTCCAGGCCCCTGTATTCACCAAGTTCCACTTCAGGTATTACTTCAACTTTTGCTTTAAACAGGAGCGGTTTGCCCTTTTCCATTTGGACCAGCTCAAATTCAGGGTTTCCGACCGGATCAACATCCCCTTCCCTTATTGCTTCTTCGTAAGCAGGGGGAACGAGGATTTCCAGGGCTTCCTCATGGAGTATTTCCGGGCCGAACCGTGACTCTAAAATACGCCGGGGAACTTTTCCCTTTCGAAAGCCTGGCAGGTTAACATCTTTAACAACCTTATGATAAGCCTTGCCCAGGGCTGTATCGACGTCAGGCTCGGGAACCTCTATCTCCAATTCAATTTTTGTACTCTCTATCTGTTCCTTATTTTTTAACATTTATACCCTCTCCTTACCATTTCGAGTCGATCATAATAAAAACGCCTTTAGTACAGGCGTCAAATAGCAATTATATATTACCATAGAAAGATTATCCTTACAACAATAATCAAAAATTGCATTTATCTTTCTTGTTGCCGGTAAAATAATCATAACAAAGAAAGAATTATATCCTGTGCATACCTGTAATTTCCGACTCCTATCGGCCTTTAGTAGTAGTTCCAAAATAATTGCGATAAATGTTGATTATTATCTCAAAAAAGTATACAATAGAAGCGAATGAGCCTTCATTCATTTTTCGGGAGGGGTAAATTGGCCAAGCGCAGCGGAGAAAAATTTCATGATATTCTTGAAGCCGCAGTAAAAACTTTTGCCCAGACCGGATACCACCGGACCCGGGTAGCTGATATTGCCCGCGAAGCCGGAGTGGCCGACGGCACCGTATATATATACTTCGAAAACAAGGAAGACATCCTGGTTTCCCTCTTCCAGGATTTGATGATCCGCTTTGTAGACGATCTATGCAGCGAGCTGATCCAGTGTGGAGATGCCAACGAAAAGCTAAAAGCAATTATCTCTTATCACTTAACCACGCTTGGCAACCGGCCG
Source organism: Syntrophomonadaceae bacterium (assembly GCA_007126465.1). GTDB lineage: Bacteria > Bacillota > Dethiobacteria > DTU022 > DTU022 > T3SED10-7. Next base: position 4,210 of record SLBE01000169.1, read on the forward strand.
GAACAGGCCAAAGTTACCCAGATAGAGTTAAGGCAGATTGACCAGACTATCAATGAAGGTATTTCCAAGCCGCTGAAAGGATACTTTAACTTATTGGAGGAGGTGATTGAAGAGGGCAAAGAGCAGGGCCTCTATCGTAAAGAGCTTGATACGAGAACTGCCAGAAAGGTCATCTTTGGAGGCATAGACGAGGTGGTCACCTGCTGGGTCATGTCCGGCAAACCATACAGCCTGGCAGCCTTAAGCGATTCTGTTTATGGCATACTGGTTAGAGGTCTGCGGTAACTTATAATTTACTATCATTTAAGTTGTAAAGTAATGTTTAAATTTAGTCATAAGGAGGTATTTTAATGGCCGTAAAAGAAATAAGGAAAGCTGCTGTTCTGGGCGCCGGGGTTATGGGCGCTACCATAGCCGCTCATTTGGCCAATGTGGGTATTCCATCTTACCTGCTCGATATCGTACCACGTGAACTGACCCCGGAAGAGGAAAAAAAGGGGCTTACCCTTGAAAGTCCGGAAGTTCGCAACCGCCTTTCGGTAACAGGAAAGCAGGAACTGCTCAAGAACAAACAGAAACCGCTATACAGTGACTCGAATATTGACATGATTACTCCCGGCAACTTCGAGGATGACATGGACAAGTTAAAAGATGTCGACTGGGTCATCGAAGTTATCGTCGAGAACATGGATATAAAGAAAAAGGTTTTCAAGCAGGTCGAGGAAAACTGGACACCCGGGACAATCGTTTCATCAAACACATCTGGACTTTCAATAAACGAGATGGTTACCGAAAACTCACCCGAATTTCGCAAATATTTTCTGGGGACCCACTTTTTTAACCCACCACGCTGGATGAAACTCTTAGAGATAATCCCCTGTGAAGACACTTCGGAAGAAGTTCTCAATTACATGCACCGTTTCTGTGAAAGGGTAGTCGGTAAAGGCGTTGTCTTCGCCAAGGATACTCCCAACTTTATCGCCAACCGCATCGGCACCTATGCAATGGTCTATACTATCGACCTGATGCTGGAAAATAACATGACCATTGAACAGGTTGACACCATCACCGGCCCGCCGATGGGCCACCCGAAGAGTGCTTCTTTCCGGACCCTGGATATGGTCGGTCTTGACACTTTCTGCCACGTGGCGAAAACAGTTTATGACAAAACAGACGATCCAGAAGAAAAAGAAGTATTCGACGTTCCCGAACTGCTGAACAAGATGGTCGAAAATAAAATGCTCGGTGATAAAACCAAGCAGGGCTTTTACAAGAAAGTCAAGGGAGAAGGCGGTTCTGAGATACTAACCCTTGACTACGAAAAAATGGAATACAGGCCTAAAGAAAAAGCCCGCTTCGACATCCTGGGCAAAACCAGGCATGAAGAGTTAAAAGACGGCTACAAAATGCTGGTTGAGTCAGATGACCCCGCCGGTAAGTTTGCCTGGAACCTATCTAAAAAGTTCATGATCTACAGCGCCAAGATGATCCCGGAAATTTCTGATGACATTGTCAACATTGACCGTGCCATGCGCTGGGGCTTTAACTGGAAGCTCGGTCCCTTTGAATCCTGGGATGTTATTGGAGTCAAAGAAAGTGTTGAACGGATGAAGAGCGAAGGGGAAACCATCCCTGCCAACGTTGAAGAAATGCTCGCCAAGGGCTTTGAAAGTTTCTACAAGGAAGATGATGAAGGCAACCTGACCTACTACTGCTTTGAAACAAAAGACTACAAGCCGGTTCCGATCAGCCCTGAAATTATCAGCCTGCCCGCCCTGAAAAAGCACAGCAAGCTTATTCTCGGCAATGACGACGGCAGTTTGATCGATCTGGGCGATGGTGTCTGCTGCTTAGAGATGCACAGTCCCAACCAGGCCATTTCTCCACTCTTTATAGAAGTGACCGGGCAGGCCATAGAAGAAGCAGAGAAAAACTATGTCGGTATGGTTATCGGCAACCAGGAAAACAACTTCTGTGTCGGAGCCAACGTAGGTTTGATTATGATGATGGCCCAGAGCGGCGATTGGGATATGCTTGAAAACGCAATTAAGACCGGCCAGGATACCATGATGGCCATCAAATACTCAAAAATTCCCGTAGTCGGAGCACCCTTCCAGATGACTTTAGGTGGAGGAATGGAAATTGTCCTGCACTGCGACCGCATTCATGCTGCCGGCGATACCTTCATGGGCCAGGTAGAAATGGGTGTCGGTGTAATTCCCGGCTGGGGTGGAAACAAGGAACTGCTGATCCGCTTTACCGAAGGCCTGCGTGACGATACCAAGGTTGACATGCTGCCTTACGTTCAGAAAGCATTTGAAGCAATTGCCATGGCAACCGTGTCAAACAGCGCCCAGCATGCCAGGGATCTCGGTTTCCTGAGGAAGACTGATAATATAACCGTCAACCAGGACTACCTGCTGCATGATGCCAAGAATACCGTGCTGGCCATGGCTTTGGAAGGCTACCAGCCACCTAAGAAAAAACCGATCAAGGTTCTTGGTGAATACGGACTGGCCACCTTCAAGACCGGTGTCCAGAACATGCTGTGGGGCGGCTATATTAGTGAGCATGATCAGAAGATCGCTAACGAAATTGCCTACGTCCTATGCGGCGGAAACATCAAACCCAATTCGCTTGTCAGTGAGCAGTATCTGCTCGACATAGAACGGGAAGCTTTCCTGCGCCTTGCCGGCGAAGAAAAGACCCACGAAAGAATCAATGCAATCCTTAGCACTGGTAAGCCATTGAGGAATTAAAGAAGGAGGTTGAGAGAATGAAAGAAGCTGTTATTGTTTCCAGCGTCCGAACAGCAATCGGCAGGGCCCCCAAAGGCACCCTGCGCACCACCCGTCCGGAATATATGGGATCAGCTGCCGTTAAAGAAGCCCTTAACCGGGCCAAAGGCCTGGATCCCGCTGAAATAGAAGATATTATTCTCGGTTGTTCATTCCCTGAAGGTGAACAGGGTATGAACCTGGGTAGAATCGTTGCCCTGCATGCAGGTCTACCCGACAGCGTGCCGGGTCAAACCGTTAATCGCTTTTGCTCCTCAGGATTACAGGCAATCGCCCTGGCCGCTGAAAGAATCATGTGCGGCTTTGCCGATGTAATTGTAGCCGGTGGGGTTGAAAGCATGAGCATGGTCCCCATGGGCGGCAACAAGCTGGCGCCTAACCCGCAGCTGGTTGAAAACCATGTCGAAACATACACCCCTATGGGCATCACGGCTGAAAATGTTGCACAGAGATTCAACATTTCCCGTGAGGACCAGGACGACTTCGGTTATAAAAGCCACCAGAAAGCGGCAGCTGCAATCAAGGAAGGACGTTTCAAGGATGAAATCGTCCCCCTGAAGATAATTGACCGTTCTGTTGGTCCCGATGATAAGGTAGTGGAAAAAGAATTCACCTTCGAAGTAGATGAAGGCGTCCGGGCAGACACCAGCCCGGAGAAACTGGCCAAGCTGCGGCCCGCTTTCCATGCCAAGGGCACTGTTACAGCCGGCAATTCCTCACAAACCAGTGATGGAGCGGCAGCTGCAGTAGTAATGTCGGCTGACAGGGCAAAAGCCCTCGGTCTAAAGCCGCTGGCAATTTTCCGCGGATTCGGCGTTGCCGGCTGCCCCCCTGAAATTATGGGGATCGGCCCGGCCGTGGCTATACCAAAGTTAATGGAGTTGACCGGAAAGAAAATCAGCGACATCGACTTATTTGAGCTTAACGAAGCATTTGCTTCACAGGCGCTGTACTGTATGCGTGAACTGGATCTTGATCCGGATATCGTTAATGTTAACGGCGGCGCTATTGCTCTCGGCCACCCACTGGGCTGCACCGGAGCAAAGCTCACCGCAACCCTGCTGCACGAAATGGAAAGACGCAGTTCACGCTTTGGCGTCGTCTCCATGTGCATCGGCGGCGGAATGGGCGCAGCCGGTTTATTTGAAAGAGCATAACTTAAAAAACATATAACCTTTAACTTACGGGCACGCAAACTTAAATCATCACCTATTTTATGGTATGATTAAGTGCGTGCCCTCTCTTTAAGCAGGCAAGTACATGAGGGGCGGAGGTTTTGTACTTATTATTGCAAGTACAAAACCTCCGCCCCCGTGTACCATACCATAGGCACCAAAACAATTATTATCACAAGGAGGACTTTATGACACCAAAATACGAGCTGGAACAGAGAATAAGTAAACTGCAAAGTGGAATGAAAGATGCGGGTATTGATGGCGCACTCATTGTCCAAAGAGCCGATTTATTTTATTTCAGCGGCACAGGCCAAAACTGTCACCTCTTTGTCCCTGCAGAAGACGACCCGGTTCTTATCGTTAAAAAATCAATGGCCAGGGCCGAGCAGGAAAGCAAGCTTGAAAAAATTGTTCCATTCAATGGATGGGATAAGCTGCTGAATACTGTTAAAGAAATCTTACCGGAGAATGCAAAGCTGGGCCTTGAAAGCGACGTCCTGCCCGCCTCTCTTTACTTCCGTTATCAAAAGCTGTTTTCAGATTTTAAAATGGCCGACATCTCAAAAATTGTCCGTAAAGTCCGTTCCGTAAAGTCCGATTACGAAATTAGTATTATGAAAGAAGCCGCCCTGATCAGCGAGTCTGTTTTTAAGAAAGCCGGCAGCATTATCCGGGAGGGTATGACAGAAGTAGAGCTGGCAGGCCGACTTGAACAGCACGCCCGATCCCTTGGCCACCAGGGCAAGGTGAGAATGCGCGGTTTTAACCAGGAACTTTATTATGGTCACATCATGTCCGGAGAAAATGCTGCTGCAATCAGTTTTTTTGACGGACCAACAGGCGGTTCAGGATTAAATCCTTCTTTTCCGCAGGGGGCCGGAGCCGCTGTTATAAAGAAAAACGAACCCGTTTTGATTGACTTTGTTAGTGTTCTCGGTGGTTACATGGTTGACCAAACCAGGATTTTCAGCATCGGCGAACTGCCGCAACATCTTGAAAAAGCCTATAATGAAGCTATCACCATAAAAAACAAGCTGGCCAAAAGCGGCAAGCCCGGAGTTATGGCCAGCTCATTATATGAAGAGGCAGAAAAAATTGCAGCAGAAGCGGGGCTTAGCAACCACTTTATGGGATATGTTGAAAAAGTTAGTTTCGTAGGACACGGGGTTGGTCTCGAACTTGATGAACTGCCTGTTATTGCCCGCGGACTTGATATCCCCCTTGAAAAAGGGGCCGTCTTCGCCCTTGAGCCCAAATTTATTTTTCCCGGGGAAGGCACTGTTGGTATAGAAGATACCTTTGTTGTCAGAGATAATGGCCTGGAGCAGCTAACTATTTTTAGCGATAAACTGCAAGTTATTTAGCTGAATCAGGCATACCAGTTAATTGCCTTACCAAAAGCAATTGCGGTTGCCTACTGAAAAGAGCTGTGCAATAAATAAATAAGCACCCTGATCTCGCCCGGGCATTCTGCCCAAAAGACTTCAGTGAGTGCTTATTTTCATTATTTTTGTAAGTGGAACCGCACCGGTTCCTTTTTTATACTATCAGCCGCCGGTATTACACCCTGCCATAAGCAGTACTGTGAATAAAGTAAGAGCAACGACAAGAATATTAATAAATCTCATTCATACACCCCCTTTGCACAATTAGTTATATTAATACCACATAATCCTGTGCCTGGCAAATACTGATTATTAAGCTTTTTTAGGTATCTGTATCAAAAATCCATTAGTGTTACTATCAACATTTTATGTTAACTAAAAATAAAATTTGTTTTTTTTATCGCAGTGTTAATCGCATTTTTAAAAAGCAAATACCTGTTCTACTCACAGTATGCACAGGGTTATCCACAGGGATAACCTTTAAACCTGTACTATTAAGCCCATTATCCACATTGTTCAAAGTTAGTAACCATAAAATTGGCCTTAATTTTGAAGTAACACATGGCATGGTAATTGATTGGTCCAAACCCGGAGGAATAAAAATGTGACAAAAAAAAGGGTTTATTTATTTCTTAGCGAATAAA
>SLBE01000145.1 GCA_007126465.1 Syntrophomonadaceae bacterium
TGAAGCATGGTTCCTGTTGCCAGGTGCCTTAAATTTACATAGTTATAATTCATTTTAATTGCCACCAGGGTTGCGAGGACCGTACAGTTAACACTATGAGCAAACAGGTAATCACTTTTTGCCCTGATATCACTTAATTGAACGACCATATCTTTGTTTTCAAGCAGTTCTTCAATTATTGTGTTTACTTTTTGCAGCACTTTCTTATCATCTATATTAATACTTTTTGTTTTTTCTCCGGGAGATTTGATGTTTTGCATAATATTTTTAACCATGACCCTGGCTTCCTGGCGGGTTTCTTCTTTAATAACGTCTTTGACTGCAACATCACCAACCCTGCTGTCTTTAACGTAAACATGTTCGATGCCAAGGCTTTTCAGGTAAATTATATACTGAGGTTTAATCTCAACACCTGCATTCAATAAAACCTGGCCATTGCCGCCCAAAATTGCTTTTCCCAGGATCATGCCAGGCCGAACCATATCAAGTGATATTCTACGCATATTTTCCCTTTCTTAAGCAAAAACAATATGCTTACCTGCTTAGTATTCTATAGTATCTATACAGATCCTGCCAGGCGGTGACAGCATATTTTAAAAACAGACTTTATCATGGTGGAAGTTCTTGATGCACTTAATAGAAATAGTGAATGCACAGCCTGCCAAAAAGCTGAAGCAAGCATAAAGTACAGGCATAAAAATGCCGTTTTTAGCAAAGCCTGGAGCGAAAGTTAAGCGAGCGCAGTTCTTTTCGGTAAACCGTGCAGCTACATAACCAGGCTGCTTTAAAAAGTCCAGTTCTTCTGATAACCTTAAAGGAATATTTCAATTTTCATCGAATAATTAAGCTTCATAGGTGACGGGTCCTATTTAGGACGATTCAGCCATGAATAATGCAGAAAATATCTTGTTAGACCTTGAAAAGCTGACCGATCCTGACCTGCGTAAAAATTCATATCCGGACAAGTATTTTATGGAGGCGATTTAAATTGTCATTTGCGACCTGTTTAAACTGTATTGATGGTAGAACTCATCTGCCTTTGATCAACTGGATAAGGGACAAATATAAAGTTGAATTCGTTGATTTGATTACTGAGCCGGGCATGATTGAACTGCTTGCCTGTGGGTTTCAAGCTAATTCTTCTTTAATCACTAAAGTTCAGCTATCCCTGGAAAAGCACCAGCCAAAACTGATAATTGCCGCAGGACATTATGACTGTGCCGGTTGTTCGAAAAATAATCTTGAACATAAAAAGGATATCGACAGGGCAGTCGCGAACATCATGCAATTATTTCCGGGAATTCCCGTAAGCGGTGTATGGATAAACGACACCTGGACCGTTGAGGAAATTATTTCACCATAAAGGAATGATCACTAATGAAAAACGGCAATATTGAGAAAATACTTATCGCCAACCGGGCCGTTCCGGCTGTTCGCATCCTGCATACCTGCCGGGATCGGAAAATAAAAACAGTTGCCGTTTACAGCACACCGGATCGCCTCGCCCAGCACGTAACCATGGCTGATTCTGCGGTCCATATCGGTGAAGCACCGCCCAGGGAATCTTACCTGAATATAAACCGTATTGTTAATGCTGCCATAGAATCCGGCGCAGATGCCGTTCACCCGGGCTGGGGGTTCCTGGCAGAAAATGAACATTTTGCGACAGCAGTGATAAGCGCCGGCCTGACCTGGATCGGTCCATCCCCCGAAGTAATTCGGGCCATGGGCGATAAAAGGGAGGCAAAAAGAATAGCCGCTGAAGCCGATGTTCCGCTTATCCCCGGCATTAACGATGTGACAGATCCGGAAGCAATCAAAGCCTGGATGAAAGAAGAAAATATCTCCTATCCGATCATGATCAAATCCTCGGCCAGCGGTGGCGGTAAAGGCATGTTGAAAGTTGAAAGCGATGATGAGATTAAGCCGGCCGTCTACAAGGTCAAATCGGAAGGCATGAAGTTTTTCGGAGACGATTCAATCCTGATCGAAAAATATATCGAACGGGGACGCCACCTGGAAGTCCAAATAGTAGCAGACCAGCACGGTAATATGCTCCACCTGCTTGAACGGGAGTGTACAATCCAGAGACGAAACCAAAAAATCATTGAAGAAGCGCCCGCTCCAACTTTAGATGATGAATTGAGACAGCAGCTTTATTCTGCAGCCATCCGCCTGATGCAGAGGATTAATTACACTTCAGCCGGCACCGTTGAATTCCTGTTTGATTCGAAAACCCGCAAGTTCTACTTTCTTGAGGTTAATACCCGCCTTCAGGTCGAACACGGCACAACGGAGCTACTAACCGGCCTCGATATTGTCGCCCTGATGATTGATATTGCCAATGAAAAACCGCTGCCCTTTAAACAATCACAGATCCATCCCAACCGCTGGGCTTTGGAAGCACGATTGAATGCAGAAGACCCGATTACTTTCAACCCTTCTTACGGCACCCTGACCAGGCTCTTTTCTCCACAGGGTCCAGCCGTGCGTATATCGCCGGGATATTATGAAGGAGCGGAAATACCACCATACTACGATTCTTTAATTATGCTGATCAAAGCCACCGGGGCAGACCGGGAAGATGCTATCCGGGTTTTAGACCGCTCTATCAGCA
>SLBE01000118.1 GCA_007126465.1 Syntrophomonadaceae bacterium
CAATTGTTACTGTAGTCGGGCTCTCTGTTGCCCAGCTTCTCGGTGGTGCGGTCCTGACTGAAACAGTTTTTTCCTGGCCCGGTATCGGCCGATTGTTAATTACCAGTATTGGTTTTCGTGACTACCCGATGATCCAGGGCATAGTGCTACTGGTAGTGCTTGCTTTCATCGTAATCAATCTAGTTGTTGATCTTATTTACGCTTATCTCGATCCACGTATTCGGTATTAAGCGACAGGGAGGCCTTTTAGTGAACAGTGAACTTGAAATGTTTGTCAGGCAGTTTAAGAAAAACAGGTTAGCTGTTGCTGCATTTATTATCGCTTTGTTGCTGGTGTTTATAGCATTATTCGGAACGTATTTAACCCCGTATGATCCATTGGATACAAACCTTGAGGCCAGACTTGTCCCCGGTTTTTGGGCGGACAATATGGAAAATCCATTGGGCACTGATGGTCTGGGCAGAGACATTCTGTCCCGCCTGCTCCATGGTGCAGGCATTTCGCTAAAAGTAGGTTACACAGTAATTTTGATAACAGCCCTGGTTGGTATATCCACGGGAATATTATCAGGTTACATGGGGGGAGTAATCGATTTAATTATTATGCGGCTTGTAGATATAATCCTTGCTTTTCCCCCGCTACTTTTAGCCCTGGTTATTGTTGCTGCCCTGGGAACCGGTATAGAACGGGCGATGCTGGCGATAGCAATTATTTATATCCCAGGACTTGCCCGCATTGTCCGGGGTTCGGTCCTTACTGTTAAGGAATTGCCATATGTTGAAGCTTCAAAGGCCATGGGCGGAAGCCATTTTTGGATTATGCTCAGGCATGTCCTGCCTAATGTTATTACTCCTACAGTGGTTTACTTAACTTTATTGCTCGGGGACGCCATATTATATACGGCAGCCTTAGGCTTTCTGGGTGTCGGGATTGACCCTTCTATGCCGGAATGGGGGGCCATGCTCAGTGGAGGTAAAGACTACCTGCTGCTTGGCAAATGGTGGGTTACAGTATTTCCCGGTTTTATGATATTTCTCGCCGTCCTTTCGTTTAATCTTCTCGGAGATGGCTTAAGGGAAGCAATGGATGCAAAGCTAAGGATTTAGAAAGAGGTGCCGGTTTGGCTGGAAACAATTTACTTGCTGTTGAAGATTTGAGAGTGAGATTTGATACTGGCCGGGGGCAAGTGGTTGCTGTTGACGGGGTGGATTTTTCCCTGGAAAAAGCACAAACACTTGGTATTGTTGGAGAATCCGGATGTGGAAAAAGTGTGACCGGGCTTTCAATAATGGGACTTCTTTCGAATAATGCCAGGACATCAGGTAAAATCATATTTGAAGGGGATAATCTGCTAGAGAAAAACGAGAAACAGATGAGCAGAATTCGCGGTAACAGGATATCAATGATTTTTCAGGAACCGATGACATCGTTGAATCCGGTCTTCACTATTCAAAATCAACTGGACGAGGTCTTCCGTAAGCATAAGGGAATGCGTTCAAACGAAATAGTGAATAAAACAATTGATGCTCTCCACCTTGTAGGCATTCCCAATCCTGAACGAAGAATGAAAGATTACCCTCATAATCTAAGCGGCGGTATGCGCCAGAGAATTATGATCGCCATGGCCCTGGCCTGTAATCCCGATATACTTATCGCCGATGAGCCGACTACTGCTCTTGATGTAACCATTCAGGCTCAAATCCTGGTTTTAATCCGTAAATTGCAAGAGGATTTGAAAACCGGGGTGATCATGATTACACATGATCTTGGTGTGGTTGCCCAGGTTGCTCATAAAGTTGCGGTGATGTATGCCGGTCAGGTAGTTGAATATGCTTCAGTTGAAGATTTGTTTAGCGAACCATTACATCCTTACACCAGGGGATTGCTACGAACGATCCCCGGTTTTGCCAGGAGCAAGGCAAAACTCGAGGAGATTGAAGGAACAGTTCCTGCCTTGAGCTCACTTCCCGGGGGATGCCGGTTTCACCCACGCTGTAGAGACAGGATAGCTAGATGTTCTTCTGAAATACCTGAAATGCTGAACATGCAAGGGCGTAGTGTCAGATGCTGGCTATGTGCTTGAGAGGAGTTTAAAATGGCCGAAATATTGCTGTCAGTTAAAAACTTAAAAAAACATTATCCCGTTAAGAGCAACGAGCATCTTTTCCGCTATGACTACCTTAAAGCGTTAGACGGTGTTGACTTCGATATATATGAGGGTGAAACACTGGGACTGGTAGGAGAATCCGGGTGCGGCAAATCAACTACCCGTCGAATGCTTCTTAGGATTGAGCCTCCTGATGAAGGTGAAATATATTACAGGGGAGCTGACGTTCTGGCTTTGGCCGGCGCAGAGCTCAAGTCCTATCGCCGTAATGTTCAGATGGTCTACCAGGATCCATATGCCAGCCTTGATCCAAAATGGAAAATAATCAATTTAATTACTGAGCCGCTGAGAATCCACGCTATTGGTGATGCCGGAAGCAGAAAAGAAAAGGCGCTTGAATTAATGCGCCTGGTGGGCTTGAGAGATGATTATATATCTGCTTATCCTCACGAATTTAGTGGGGGGCAGCGCCAGCGTATCTGTATAGCAAGGGCCCTGG
>SLBE01000202.1 GCA_007126465.1 Syntrophomonadaceae bacterium
GTCATGGGCACGCTCCTTCGGGTCACGGACACCGACCCGCGTGTCCTTCCGAGGGTAGAGGTCCGATGGGTGGCGAACCGGGGCCCATCGACCCTCGCGCGGCCTCCGGTGGGCCCTGCAGGGGGAGGTGGGCACGGCCGGCCCGGGCTCCTCGTCGCAGCGGCGCGGCCGCGAGGTAGCTGTCCGGGTCGGGTTGGGCCGTGTGACCTCGTCACCGGCGACGCTGGCGGTGCTGGTGAGCCCGAGGACGCGGCGCGACCCTGGTCGCCAGGCCACCGCCGGCTCCTGAGCATCGTTGGCGGGTCCGGGTCCGGGTGCCGCGGTCGTTCTGACGGTAGCCGGGGGCCCCGGCGTCCCGACGGGGCCTACCGACGCTGGAAGCGGCTGATAGTGGCCGCGATCGTGACGCTGAGCGTGGGCGGTGCGGGACCGGCGGTCCCCGTCTGGGGGCCGCTGGAAGGGGTGCGCCCTGTGGCCGGCAGGGCGACTTCGCGGCCCAGGGCGACGGGATCGAGGTGGTGCCCGCTCGGACCCATCGTCGCGAGGTCGACGGCCAGCTCCGGGGTCACCTCGACCTGCTGGTGCACCTGCCGGGTGCCCGCCGGTCGGAAGGCGGGCGCGAGCTCCCCGGCCACCTGCTCGGCCTTGCCGGCGGGCACGTCCAGCATCCCGACCCGCTCCCGCAGACCGGCGAGGTGGTCGGAGCCGGGCGTGACCACCACCAACGTTCCTGACGGCGCGACGACCCGTGCGAACTCCGCCGGGTTGCGGGGCGCGAAGACGTCCAGCAGCACGGCCACGGCACCGTCGCGCAGCGGCAGGCCGCGCCACACGTCCGCGACCACCGCCCCGGCCCGGGGGTGGCAGCGCGCCGCCCGCCGGGCTGCGGCCTTCGACACGTCCACCCCGAGCCCGGCGCGCCCGGGCAGCGCGTCCAGCACGCTCGCCAGGTAGGTGCCGGGGCCAGTGCCCACGTCGCAGACGATGCCGTCGGGTAGGGCCGGTCCGCGACCCGCGTGTGCCCGGCTGTCCCTCAGGGCTTCGCCCGCGTCAGCTCGGCTGCGATCGTCGGCGCCGGCGGGGGTGCGGTCGTCGGCGTCGGCGAGGGCGTCGACCACGGCGGCGTGGACCGCTGCCAGCAGACCGGCCCCGTGGACCCGGCTGCGGCGGTCGAGCATCGCCGGGGTGTCACCGGTGTGGGCGAGCGGGGCGGCGATCAGGGTCGCGTAGCCCTGTCGCGCGAGGTCGAACCGGTGACCCGAGCCGCAGGCCAGGGTCCGGCCATCGAGCTGCAGCTCGCCGCCGTCGAGGGGGCAGGCCAGAGCGGCGACGAGGTCGGGCTGCATCAGCGATCCCGGCCCATCCGCAGCCGCCACCGCTGCGTAACCGCGGCCGAGCCGACCCTCGACACCACGGCTCCCGTGACCGCGGCGGCAGGACCGAAGGCGGTGGACTCGCCGGCACCCAGCACGGCGCCGAGGCTGTCCACGACGGCGTCGCCGGTCGCAGGTCGCCGTGCCCACTGGTCGGCCATCGCCGGCGGTTCCTCGGTCGGGGCCCTTTGCGGGTGGTTGGCCGGGTGGTTCCGGTTGCCACCGTCGCCGCTCGCGTGTCGACCACGCGGCGCCGCGAAGCTACCGCCCGGGGACGGCACAGCGAAGGGGCCAGAGCGTCTCGCTCTGGCCCCTCATGGTTCGGTGAGGACGATGGCCTACCGTGGTCCGCGAACGTGGTCGGGCATGATGGTCGCCGTGTCGCCTTTCAGTACTGCGGCGATCGAGGCGTGGGCGGCATTCGCCCGGTCCCCGGCGACGTGTTCCGGCATGATGCTGGCCGTGTCGCCCTTGAGGACCGAGGCGATCGACTGGTGTGCCTTGCCCGGAGTGTGACCGGCTGCCGCTGCCGGCCCCGCCATCATCCCGAGCGCCAGCAGCGCTGCCGCCATGATCGTGGTCAAGCGTCTCTTCATATGTGCACCCCTGCTTCGTTGGTTGCCGGTCTCGGAGGGCGGTGAGCCGCCCACGAGTCACATGGATGGCCGGAACGGCCTTCCATGTGGCGCCCCGGTCGTCCCCGGACCGGACAGCCTCGCTCCTCCGGGTCGGAGCTTAAGCGGGACCCAGGCCCCGACAAGCCCGGCTGGCGATATCTCACGGCCCGTAACGGTTCGATCACGTTCGGTCGGTGAACCCCCGGCATCGCCCGGGGCTGTGGCCCGGCGACGTCCGCAGCGCGCTCGTGCTGTTCGCCGAGCGCTCGGTCGAGGGGCTGCGAGTCAGTCGTCGGTGAGGTAGTCGTCGGCGTAGTACTCGACGCCGAGGTGGGTGATCTGGTCCTCCCCAGCCATCCACCTGAGCGTGTTCTTCAGCTTGGTCAGTTGGATGAACAGGTCATGCTCCGGGTACAGCCCCGGCGCCACCTGGGGGGCCTTGAAGTAGAACGACAGCCACTCCTGGATCCCGCCCATCCCGGCGCGCTGGGCCAGGTCCAGGAACAGCGCGAGATCGAGGGCCAGAGGTGCGGCCAGGATCGAGTCCCGGCACAGCAGGTTGACCTTCAGCTGCATCGGGTACCCGAGCCAGCCGAAGAAGTCGATGTTGTCCCA
>SLBE01000045.1 GCA_007126465.1 Syntrophomonadaceae bacterium
ACTACCCAGCCGTTTAATAAAACTGCGCTGGCTGATCATTTAGGCTGGCCCTGCACAGATTTAGCTTCAACTTTATGCCAGGGTTACTCTTTTCATATCGTTACAGAATGCCTGCACTTTATGCTCGTTTCAGTTTTCTTAAATAAGATAGTTGCTTTTAGTTTAACTTGTTTTATTAATAAGAGGAGCAGCAAGTATTATGAATTAGTATTTAATATCCGAGAATGTTTCAAATATAATTAAACAGGTAGATATTTTAAATATTTTAAGGAGGTTGGATATGCGAGACCGTTTATTTATTATCATTGCCGGCGCTGTAGTCGGTTTGTTGGCAGTTGTCCTTGTTTTACAGGGCAATCCGGTTAACATGGGCTTTTGTATTGCCTGCTTCGTCCGGGACATTGCCGGAGGTTTAGGCCTGCACCGGGCCGGCGTAGTACAATATATCAGGCCGGAAATTATCGGGCTGATTATCGGGGCATTTGCCACAGCTTTATTTGTTAAAGAATTTAAACCGACCGGCGGATCAAGCCCTGTACTGCGCTTTGCTCTCGGTATGTTCATGATGGCCGGAGCTTTAATTTTCCTGGGCTGCCCACTGCGCATGGTTTTACGCCTGGCCGGTGGGGACTGGAATGCGCTTATTGCTTTACCCGGCTATGTACTTGGAGTTTGGTTTGGAACGCTCTTCCTGAAAAAAGGCTTCACCCTTGGCCGCAGCCAGGAACAATCGCCGGTCAATGGTTATGCCGGACCTTTTGTAGCAGTTGTCTTATTAATCTTACTTGTTGCCGCACCGGCATTTATTTTCTTCAGTGAAGAAGGACCCGGCTCGATGGGAGCACCGCTTGTCCTGGCTCTTGGCGCAGGACTTTTAGTCGGTATCCTGGCCCAGAGAACCAGGCTCTGTACAATGGGGGCAATCAGGGATATTATTCTATTCAAAGATTTTCACTTGTTTTATGGCTTCGCCGCCATATTTGTTGTAGCCTTGATCGGTAACCTGGTAACCGGTTACTTTAACCCCGGTTTTATAGGCCAACCGGTAGCCCACGTAGCAAGTGTTTGGAACTTTTTAGGCATGACAGTAGTTGGCCTTGCCGCCGTATTAGCCGGAGGCTGCCCGATGCGCCAGCTAATTTTAACCGGTGAAGGCCAGGGAGATGCCTTAATAACAGTGTTCGGCATGATGGCAGGAGCCGCCTTTATGCACAACTTCGGTCTTGCCGGCAGTCCGGCCGGCGTTTCACCAGCTGGTCAATGGATCGTTTTGATTTCCCTGATTGTTCTCGGCATAATCGGTTTAGGTAACAGTAAGATGCTATCCCGCAGCAAGTAATATTAATAAATTTGTAACTGCCCAGCCTGCTTAAGAGGGCCGTCATTACATCGCTATGATTAGGCTGAGAAATTGCAAATTTTTTTAATGAGCAAATACGTTATAGAGTAAATTCTTGGCCCTGATTTCCGGGTAGCACTACACAAAGAATTAGGTTAAAATATAAATGTTGTGGGAGGTTTTAAAATGGCTAAAACAGTAGATTGTCGGGGATTATCCTGCCCTGAGCCCGTTATGCAGGCAAGGCAGGCATTGCAGCAGGCATCGGAAGGTACGGTTACTGTTATTGTCAACAATGCAGTAGCCCGTGATAACGTTTGCCGGGCCGCAAATTCATTGGGCTGGCAGGTTGCAGTCGAGGAAGATGGCGATGATTTTGAGTTGAGTATCAGCAAATAGCATTTTGCAATTTAAGGGCACGGTGTGCCGTGCCCTTTTGAAATTTTCAAAGCAATCCCACGGTTCATCAATCATCCATTCTTGATACATATGTTTTATTAGTAAGATTTTATATACACAGGGCTGGATACTTATCCATCAATCTTAACTAGATTAAGAAGGGAATATAAATGGCTTATAGCTGTTACATAACATTTCCAACTACATTTTTTGCAATAAGGGCAGAAAGTATCCTGAAGAAGGAATCAGCTGTTTTTAAGATGGTACCTGTCCCTCGCTCCATCAGTTCCAGCTGTGGAACTGCACTGCGGTGTAAATGCGAAGACATTAACTCGATAAAAGATACCCTTCTTCAATATGAACTGGACCTGGAAGGTTTCTACAGGCTAAAAGAGGAGGGTTTTAAAACTCCTATAGTGGAGGAGCTTGATTTAAATGACTGATACAAAAGGACCATGTGCAAGTGAGCTCAATTTATACTTTGACAATGCCGCCACATCCTGGCCTAAACCGGAGGAAGTTTACAGGGCACCGGAAAAGCAGATGCGTCAGGCCTGCGGTAACCCGGGACGTTCCGGTCACACCCGCACCCTGGATGCCGATCGCTTGTTATATGATACAAGAGAAGCTGTAGCAAACCTGTTTAATGTAAAGGATCCGGCCCGGATTGTTTTTACCTTAAATGCTACCGACGCATTAAATATTGCCATTAAGGGCTGCCTGACAAGCGGAGACCACGTTTTATATACCGCCATGGAACACAATTCAGTACTGCGGCCTTTGGGCGGCTTGCTGCGTGATGGTAATATTTCAACCACGATGATACCCTGCTCTTCTAAAGGATACCCCGATCTTG
>SLBE01000156.1 GCA_007126465.1 Syntrophomonadaceae bacterium
GCCCTGGCTTCGTAGCCACACGGCTGCTGGAGGGCGAGTGATGACACGAATGACGCTGGAACAGCGACGCGCCACCGACGCCTGGCAAGCGACCGAGGGCTGCACCGCCGCCTATGTGCGACTCGCCAAGAGTGCCCCCGCGCTGATCATGAACAGCGGCCTGATGCAGACGCTGGCCTTCCTCAAGGATAAGAACGAGGATCACCACAAGACGCTCTCCGGACAACTGCGCAAGTGGCTCGCGCAGCGCTATCCGCAGGTGCTCGGCACGGGCGACCCGGGGTACGAACCCACGATGCAGGCTCTGCTCCATGCAGACCCACGCACCTTCCAGGAAGTGACCGCCGAGTCCCTGGCCTGGCTGCGTTGGGTTCGCCAGATCGCACCGACCCGCACGGAGAGCTGAGATGGCCACAACCCAGACACCCCGACACGCCGCGGTGCCTGCCTATCTCGGCTCTGACTTCGGCGAAGCCGCACCGGGCCACCGCTTCAGCCTGTATCTCCGAGTCTGGGATCGAAGCTGGGCGAAAGACGGTGGCGTGCCCGCGCGGGCCGATGTCGCGCTCGGCGATGCGGACCGCCGGCGCGCGAGCGCTCTGGTCGAGCGTCAGAAGACGCTCATTGCGTATGCCCGTATTCACGACCCTGCGGCGGCGCTCAGCCTGCCGGCGATCAGTACCGCTCCCTTCACCACCGGTCTGGGCATCGAGCACCCGCTGGAGAACGGCTTTGCCTTCCTGACGCCCTATGGTCTTCCCTATCTGCCCGGCAGCTCCATCAAGGGCGTGCTGCGCACCGCGGCGCGGGAGCTGGATGCCGGCGGCGCATTCGAGGACCCCGAGCGCAGTTGGCGGACCGAAGACATCGAGTACCTGTTCGGCACCGCGACCACAGACGCCCCGGACGCCGACCCGACTCGCCGTGGCGCTCTCATCTTCCACGATGTCTTCCCGCTCATGCCGAAAGGCGGCAACCTTGAGTGGGACATCATGAATCCGCACCAGCGCGCCTATCACGCGGACGCGAGCGCTGCCGCACCGCCCCACGACAACGCGCCGCCGACGCCGATCCACAGGTGCGGGTCGTCGTGCTGACCGGTACGGATCCGGCGTTCTGCGCCGGGCTGGACCTCGCCGAGATCGCCAGCGGCCGGCTCGACCTCGTCGAGGTCGCGCGGCTGGACGCCGACCCGTGGCAGACGCTCCAGGAGCTGACGACACCGACGGTGGCCGCGGTGAACGGACCTGCGGTGACCGGTGGACTCGAGTTGGTGCTGTGCTGCGATCTGGCGATCGCCTCGGAGCAGGCCAGGTTCGCCGACACCCACGCCCGGGTGGGGATCCACCCTTCGGGCGGCCTGAGCGTCCTCCTCCCCCGGTACGTGGGCCTACGCCAGGCGCTCGGGATGAGCCTCACAGGCCGGTTCGTCGCCGCCGAGGAGGCCGCGACGATGGGCCTGGTGAACGCGGTGGTGCCCCACGACCAACTCGCCGCCACCACCACGGAGGTGGTGGAGGCGATCGCCGGCACGGACGCGATCGTGCTCGGCGAGCTGCTGGCGACCTACCGGGCACTGTCGGGCGTCCCCCTCGAGGAAGCGCTCCGGACCGAACGTGACCGCGGTCGGGGGTTGATCGTCGACACCGAGGCGGTCGAGGCTCGTCGGCAGGCGGTCATCGAGCGCGGGCGCAGTCTCAGGGGTGAGTGAGCTCAGGCGGCGCCACCGGTGCCAGCGGCATCGTCGAGACCGGGGTCGTGCACCAGGGTCGGCGTGACCAGCCGGACCGGGATGCGATCGGATCCCGCGGCGAGATGCGCCGCGAGCGCGTGGTGGCCGTCGACGACATGCAGCCGGGCTCGGTGGTGCACGACGTGGACGTGCCGGTTGGTGAGCGGCCGGGTCGATGACCCGTCCACCAGCCATCGCACCCGCTCGGGGTCGATGTCGGTGGGCGCGGTCAGGACCTCCAACGCGTACCGCGGGATCGAGCTGGTGATGCCCACGCGGTCGCGGACCTCGAGGATCGGCCAGGCGGTGGGTGCGACCTCGACGATGCGGCCTGGGGCGTAGTCGGTCAGGCGATCGGGGAGATCGGGTGGGAGCACGAACATGGCAACGACCTCTGGCGGGGCGAGGGTGACGGCCTCTCGGGCCGAGCGCTGACGTCAGGACAGGCGTGTTCGAGCGGGCGGCAGCCTCGCCCTGGACCCGTCCGGCTGGAGCGCTGACGGCCGGGAGCCCGGTCGCGGCTGCGGAACGCCAGCGTACCGACGGCGGTTCCAGCCCGGACAGGGACAGGACGGAGGCCGCGCGACGACCGCTCGGACACCGATCCAGCACCGACGACCGCGTCCGCGAGCGGGTTCAGGCGGCCAGCAGCGCCCGCACATCGACCGCCAGCACGACCATGAGCAGCACCAGCACCACCCCGATGAACGCGGTGTAGGCCCAGCGGTACTCCCAGTCGGCCAACCACACCCGACGCAGGCTGTGGATCGACAGCACCGAGGCGGCCAACACGAGCAGGACCGACAGCGGCCGCGCCAGCACCCCGATCCACCCGACGAC
>SLBE01000218.1 GCA_007126465.1 Syntrophomonadaceae bacterium
GGTAACCAGGATCTGCCGCCAGCTCATAAGTTTTAGCCACCGCATTGATAGATGGACGGATAATCGGGTGATCGACCACATTATTCACTTTTTCACCGAACATGTAAACTTTATAGTTTATGCGGCGCAAGGATTCCAGGTACTGGTCCGCAGTAAGCATAATCTTACCCTCCTGCCTTTTTAATGTTAAAGGCTATTGCTCGTTTATTCTGCCTAAATGGTATCATATCCTTGCCTGCTGCACTATTATAAATGGCTTTAAAGTAATATTTATTAAAGTTTATACTGAAAAAATAAGGCGCTACCCCGGCAAAAACCAGTAGCAACGCCTTGATTATAGAAGATTTCTTTTTAACCTTTTTTACCTTAGTATGGGAAGAAATACAAACCTAAGGCAATGAACGGACCGGTGATCAACATTATTGTCAGGGTGTAGCCAATAATATCCCGCGCTCTTAGCTGAGTAATACCAAGCAAGGCAATGGCCCAGAATGGCTGGAGCATGTTAGTCCACATATCTCCACAACCATAAGCAACAATGGTCTTCCCGATCGGCACACCAAGAGCCAGTGATACTTCACTCATAATACCACCAATTACTGCCCACTCTCCGCCACCGGAAGGAACAAAGATATTCATTACACCTGCAGTAAGCCAGGCAATGATCGGGAAATTTGCCGCAGTAGCAAAACCGAGGAACCAGTTTGCAGCAATAACAGCAAGACCCGAGTACTGAATCATACCCATAATTCCGGCATAGAAGGGGAATTGGAGAATAATTCCGGCCGCACCTTTTACCGCTTCACCGATAGCCTTGGCATAACGCTCGGGTGTACCGTGCAAAATAAAGCCAAGAACTATAAAGATGAAATTGAAGATGTTAAGGTCCAGAGTAAATCCTCTGTTGTAAAAATAAAGAACAATCGCCACAGCACCCATTATAGCAGTAATTATGGCAATAAGTTTGCTATTATCAAGCTTATCGCCAACTGTTGGGTTCTTGATAACATCATTTTCAATCCCATGTTCATCCTGTTCAAGCAAGGCAGGTGACAAATCAGCAATTGTCTTTGCACCTTCTTCAGTTTTCGGTGCCATAAAATAAAAAGCTATTGGGATAACGAATATACATAGCATTACTGCGATCAAAATGGAGTATATTGAAAACACCGACTCAGCTAAAGGAACTATGCCGATTAAGTCTTCATAAATATGTCCAGGAGTCGCCGATAGAAGAGCAGCTGAACTGGAAGGCCCAACGTGCCAAACCAGCTGGCTTGCATAGCCCGCGGCTGCAATTAGAGGATAATGCAGTTTGATTCCTCTTTTGTGTGCCTGTTTAGCCACCTCAACCGCAAATAGTGCTCCTACAATCAGACCGAATCCCCAGTGAAAATAACCGACAAGGCAGGCAATAATAGCTGTTAAACCTGCAGCCTGGGGGTTGTTATTCGGTATTCCTGCCAGCTTCTTGATTATATTGTTAACCTGCGGGGCCCGGGTCAAGGCATGGCCGGTAACCAAAATTAAAACCATCTGCATGCCAAAGGCCAGTAAGTTCCAGAATCCATCATACCAGTGCCCAATCATTTCAATTGGAGTATTACTTGCCAGTGTAATGCCGAGAATAAATGAAACAAAAGTCAGCAAAAGAGCAAAAATCAGGGGGCTCGGCATAATCTTTTCTGAAACATTTGAGAGTTTATTACCAACAGTATTAAGAACTGTCATAATACATCCTCCTGTCTTTATGATATTGTAATATCCTTTTTTTACCAGGCTACCCAGCCGCCATCCACCAGGATAGTGCTTCCGGTAACCAGACCGGCGTAATCTGAGGCAAGGTATAAAACTGCGCCGACGACATCATCCGGAGTCCCAATTTTTCCTAAAGGTATCCGGCTAATTACTTCATTGTAAAATTCCTTGTCTTCAAACATCGGTTCCGTAAGTGGAGTTTTTAGGAATGTCGGCGCCACACAGTTAACTTTAATGTCATACTCTGCCAGTTCAACCGCCATGGCCTTTGTAGCCTGGGTTAGACCGCCCTTACTGGCACAGTAGGCTGCCCTTTTGTAGAAGCCTACCATCGCCATTTGAGAAGTAATGTTAATAATGCGGCCTTCTCCTTTCTTTTTCATCACTTTAGCTGCAGCCTGTGATGTGAAAAAAGCGCCTTTCAGGTTGGTGTTCATGATCTTGTCCCACTGCTCTTCGGTCACCTCGAGAGTGTGGGCCTGGATATTCAGTCCTGCTGAGTTTACCAGGATATCAATACTCTCTGCCTGATCATCAACCTGATTGATCATCTTTTCTATTGCCGATACATCCTGCACATCACAACTGATAATTGAACATTTGCCACCCCCTTCCTCAATTTCTGTTTTTAGCTGTTCCAGGTCTTGTAAAGTCCGGCTGACGGCAAAAACTTCCGCACCTGAATCTGCCAGGGCCAGGGCTATAGCCCTGCCAATACCTTTGCCGGCACCGGTTACAACTGCCACTTTGCCTTTTAAATCAACCGTCAGGTTTCCCATTGTTTAGATTCACCTCACAAAAC
>SLBE01000142.1 GCA_007126465.1 Syntrophomonadaceae bacterium
ATTACATTACCAATGGGATCCACAACAAACCCATCAACCTCTCCCGTTACTGCTGCAGTATAGTCACTGTGAGCAATATGCAGGATAGCTGCATCATCGTGGATTATTTGCTGCATTTCACGGTAATATTCTTCCTGTAAATCTCGGTCATATGTGGCATTAGCCTTATTAGCTAACTCCCAGAGAATATCCGGTTTATAATTGTTTTCCATTCCTTCTAATACAAGTGCACGCAAAAAGTTATTTGGGTGCGCAACATCATACCATCCGGTAAATGCCAGTTGATGCTGATAGCTGCTGATTATTTCTGAATGAGCAGCCCACTCATTAACAATAACGTTAGCGTTGACCCCAACCGCTCGAAGATCTGCAGCAATTATTTCTGCAACATCAACCGGGCGTCCGATGTAGACCCTGGCGCCGGAGAATACATTGATATCAAGATCGTATCCATCGGCATACCCGGCTTCAGCCATTAGTTCCATAGCCATTTCAGGATCATAAGCATAAGGAACTATATCATCATTGTAGCCGAAAATTGTGGACGGCATTGAATTAACTGCCCGGGTTCCCAAACCTTCATAGACACTGTCTACGAGACTGTCCATATCAATTGCATGCATTAAAGCCTTCCGCATACGAACATCATCAAAAGGTTCTGCTTCATGGTTAATATTGCCCAGGAAAATATTTGCACCCGGCACACGAACTACATCAAGCTCCGGATCTGCAGTTAATGTTTCAAGCTGTTCCGGCAGAATAGTTTTTATAGCATGGACCTCTCCGGCCTGCAGTTCCATCATCCTGGTTGTGGCATCCGGTACTACTTTCCAGATAATTTTATCGATAGCCGGTTTTTCACCCCAGTAACCTTCAAAAGCTACCATGCTGGTAAATTCATCGCTTCTCCACTCTTCCATCATGTAAGGTCCCGTGCCAACAGGGTTTCTGTAAAATTCATCTTTGTCTTCCTGCGCAGCAGCAGGGCTGATAATAAACTGCGAGTACAGGCCCATATAAGTCAGGAAAGGAGCAAATACTTCGTCAAGCACAAATTCAACGGTATAATCATCAATAGCGTTAACCTCGGAAATTACATCTCCAAGCAGGTAATCCAGGTATGACCAATCTCCCATCCAGGCATACGGATGATCTTCCTGAAGAATCCTTTCAAAAGTAAAAACAACTGCTTCGGAATTAAATTCGGTTCCATCGTGGAACTTGACGCCTTCCCGCAGCTCAAAAGTCCATACTTTACCTTCTTCATCGCTAGACCATTCGGTTGCCAGGGAAGGCCCGATATTCAAATCATCATCAATATACCTGACCAGCCCTTCATACATGTGGTAAATCAAGTCAATTTCACCATCATAATAAGCCCATCCGGCATCCAGGTTGACAGCATCATTTGTCCTTGCAACAATGAAAATTGACTCTTCACTGTCATCTGTCACATCTTCTGTATCCGGACTGTCAACAGATGCTTCCTCCTGTCCGCAGCCAAAAACAAACAGGGACATCGCTACAACCAGGATTAAAACCAATAAAATTTTACTTATACCCCTCATAAAACAACAGCCTCCTTAGATTTTCAAATCGACACTCTGACCAGGTGGCAAGCTGCACTGTGTGTTCCGCTCAATGATATAAAGTCAGGCGGTTCCACCCTGCATTTATCTTCAACTTCCTCACAGCGCGGATGAAACGGGCAGCCAGCCGGCGTATTAATCGGACTCGGCACTTCACCTCCCAGCACTTTGAAATCCAGTTTTTCCTGCGGATTGGGAATAGGTATCGCTTTTACAAGCGCTTTTGTATAAGGGTGTGCAGGTCGGGCAAAAAGTTCTTCCGTTGAAGCAATTTCAACAATCTTACCCAGATACATCACTGCTACGCGATCAGATATATAACGGATTACATTTAAGTCGTGTGAAATAAACAGGTAGGTTAAATTTAAACGCTGCTTGAGTTCTTTAAATAAATTCAAAACCTGGGCCTGGATAGAAACATCGAGGGCTGAAACCGGCTCGTCGGCAATAATCATTTGCGGATCAAGGGCCAGGGCCCTTGCTATACAGATGCGCTGGCGCTGCCCCCCACTAAATTCGTGAGGATAAGCAGATATATAATCATCTCTTAAGCCCACCAGGCGCATTAATTCAAGTGCCTTTTCTTTTCTGCTTCCGGCATCACCAATACCGTGGATTCTCAGCGGCTCAGTAATTAAATTGATTACTTTCCATTTTGGATCAAGGCTGGCATATGGATCCTGGTAGACCATCTGAACATTACGGCGATAGGACTTGAGCTCTGTGCCGGCCAAAGCCAGAACATCAGCTCCACTGTAATATATTTCCCCGTGATCAGGAGGCTCAATCCTAAGAAGCATTCGACGGGCAGTTGATTTGCCGCACCCGGATTCTCCTACCAGTCCCAGTGTTTCACCCTCGTATATATCGAAGTCGACACCGTCTAACGCTTTAAGGTAGTCATAGCGGAAAAGATGCTCGTTGCTCTTAACGGGATAATGTTTTTTTAAGTTTTTAACTGACAGCA
>SLBE01000113.1 GCA_007126465.1 Syntrophomonadaceae bacterium
ATCCGTGTTGGTCACCCTTGGAGCGCCGGATGGTCAGGACGAGTCCATCGTGATGCGGCTCGACGTCTTCGAGGTCGAGCTGCGCGAGTTCGGAGCGCCGGAGCGCTGCAGCGAAGCCGATCACGAGCAGGGCGTGATCGCGACGCCCGGCCGGGCTCGCGTCGCAGGTCGCCACCATCATCTGGAGCCGCTCGAGCGTCACGGGCTCCACGCGGCGTTGGGCTGTCCCGAGGTGGCGGCGGGCCAGGTACCAGTAGCTCTGCACCTCGGGCGTGCCTACGGGGCACGGGTGACCTGCGACCAGGTGGGCGCGACGGACCGTCAGGAGACGACGCGTGATGGTCGCGACGGCGTAGCGGGCTTCGACCTGGTGCGTCAGCCACTCAAGGACGGTCTCGGCGTCGGCTGGCAGCGCGGACTGGCCATGCGCCTGGCACCAGGAGGCGAAGGCATGCCAGTCCGCCGCGTAGGCGCGTTGCGTCGCTGGCGCGACCTGGACCGGGATCCACGTGTTCGCTCCGGAGCCAGTCATGATCGAGCCGAACAGGGATCGGTCGAACGTGGGCGCCGTCCCTTCACCTGCTCAGCAGACGGTGGGGCCAGGGTCGTGGCCGACTGCCGGTGCTCGAGACGACCAAGCAGCTGGCGAGGAGGCTTGTCGCAGACGTGCGACCGGGCGCAGGGCGAGCGATCGTTGCGGCCGCGACGGGGTAGGCCGATGAGCCCCTCGCGGTTGAGCATCAGTCGGACGCGGTCCGCGGTGGAGGGCAGCTCGCAGTGGCTCATCGGTCACCTCGTCCGTTCGGGCTCAGACCTCGGGTGACTGTCGCCGCTCGCGACCGATCGGACACGGATCGGCCACGCTGACCTGTGGATAACCATGTTCTGCTGTGCGTGGTTGACGCCTCGTAGGGTGTGTGAAGACCGGTCTTCCGGTCACGCTGGGACTGTGGATCGGAGCGGGCCTGTGGCTCGTCTTCTGCCCTTTGAACGTCCGGGTCGGGAGGCCCCTTCAGACGACGCGTGCACCCCTGTTGGGAACTCGGGGCCGAGCACGAGGCTGCGGACCGCTGTTTGCCGGATGTCAGGAGACTTCGCCCTACGGAGCGTGTCGGCGCCGGGGCCGGTGGACACGGTCAGCGTCTGTGAGAAGGAGCGATGATGTCGACGATGATGCTGGGCATCGATGTCGCGGTACGCGCCAAGCACCGTGCGACCACGGCGGACGCGACGTACTGGCCGTACCGAGCAGCGGTTACGCGGACACGACCGACGAGGTGGTGCGCGCCTACTGGTACGGCGTCGCCACGGTGGCGGATCTCGAGCAGCCAGCGAGCGAGCTGAGCGAGGTCGTTGAGGCCGCATCGCAGCCGGCAGGCGACGCCGAGGTGCACCTCACCGCACATCTCGACCAGCCGGCTGCCCGTCTGCGTCGGGTCTGGCACATGATCGGGAGCGAGCGACTGTCGCAACTCTTGAGCGAGGAGACCGTCGGCGGACGTCCGGTCGCCGAGGAGTTCGACCGTGCCCCGTGCCGCTGAACGTGCGGGAGTACCTCGACGAACGCGGCCTGCCCGACATCGAGGTCTGGTGGACGGAGTGGGGCATCACGCCCAGCCACTTCTTCGAGGTGACCGACGGCGCGTTCGGAGCGCCCTTCGTCCTCCACGGCATGAAGGCCGCGCAGACCACCGCCGAGTGGCTGGCCTACTGGGTCGTGAGTGATCACTTCGAGGAACTCGGTCGTCCACCGAGCTTGCTCCATGGCGGGTTCGGCCTGCTCACCGTCGGCAACCTCCGCAAGCCGAGGTGGTGGGCGCTGGCTCTCGCCGAGCAGTTGAGCGACGACCTCGTCACCGTGGAGCTCGAGGGCGACGGTGCCTCCTCGATGGTGGATGCGTGGGTGTCGCGCGATGGGAGCGGGCAGATCCACATCCTGGCGTGGAACGGGACCCTCGACCAGTCGAAGCGTGATGGGGCGGCGATCCTCGACCGGCGACTGGTCCTCCACCTCGAAGGACTCGAGGCGTCCACCTATGACGTCCGACTGGCACGCATCGACAACGACCACTCCAACCTCGCTGCGCGCTGGAACGGCGCAGGAGCCTGGCCCGCGGACCACGAGTGGGCGTCGCTGGCTGGCGAGGACCGGCTCGACGAGGAGGAGCTGGCTCCGCTGCGCCCGGACGCTGGCGGAGGCCAGCTCGAGCTGGACCTGCCGATGCCGGGGGTGGCCAGGGTACGACTGAGCCCGGGCGGCGACTGACGCTGAAGGCTGGCGTCCGCAGTCGGTGGGTACCCAGGGCTGAATCCGGGGCTGCAGGCGCCGTGCTGTCCCATCCTTCTTCTCCGTGCGTGACGCTTCCCGGGCGGTCGCGTCGGCGGCGAGCATGGCGGCTTCGCTCTCCCAGATCGTCGCCGCAAGCCCCGGCCCGTGCCACGCTCTGCGAGCCAGTACGCAGCGACGATCCCGGGCTGCTGCCGGCAGACGGCACGATCTTGTCACTGACGAAGGCGGCGCCGCGGTCGACGTCACCGA
>SLBE01000139.1 GCA_007126465.1 Syntrophomonadaceae bacterium
CCTGTATTACCGGACCGATGCAGGAAGGGCAGCCTTCAACGCAATGACAGTCAGTAATAACTTTACGGACAGCCTGCATAATATCACGGTAGATGCGGTATATCTCCTGGCTGTAACCGACTCCCCCGGGAAAGTTATCGTAAAGGTAAAGGGTTGGCAGCTCGGTAAAGGGTGCCTTTACCTGGCTGACTGCTCGCAGATCGCGGGGATCGCACATTAGTTGCAGTGACGCTACCTGCGGCACCAGGTTGGCCAGGCTGATCAACCCGGCCTGGATAGCCGAAAGGGGCATTGCTCCAAGTGAGTCGGGAGGAAAAGCCAGCCAGAAAGCGGTGGTGTGCATTTCGGTTTCGGGCAGGTCTACCGGGCCGGAGCCCAGGTTTTCATGTGTATTGAAGCGAATTTTTTTAAACATCGAAACCAGGGCGTTTATGCGAACATCACCCCAGGCCAGGTTTACCGGACCGTTTAGTTCCTCAAAGGTATCAAGAATTTTTAAGTCTACGGACAGGTTGGCGTCCGTGAAGTAATTAACATCAACCTGGCGGACATAAGCCTTCTTTTCGGCAAAGTCAAGCTTTTCAACCTGGAACTGACGCCCGGCGTGCATGTAGATCGCTTCCTCGTGTACCAGCATCGGGGCGCTGAAACGATCGACCTCACCGATAACTACCGGTGAAGGGTTGGTTGTATCGATGATCACCACGTTTTCCCTGGTGGCGCTGCGCAGGCTCACTTCTTCGGCCGGGTAAGTATCTTCCATCCAGTGGTAGCGGCCGTTATTACTGTAAAGAACATTTTCCTCCTCAAGAAACTCCAGCAGTTCTCCTATATCAGCTTTTCCAAACTTATCATCATGATTAAAAGGCAGCTCAAAAGAGGCACAGCGAACATGATTGGTGAGAATAATCATATTATCGGGGTCAGCCAGCGCTCTTTCCGGGCTTCGCCCGAAGAAATAATCAGGATTGGATACAATGTACTGGTTCAGCGGTTCGCTGTTTGCAACCAGCATGGCCATGGATGTGCCGCTGCGCCGCCCGGAACGGCCGGCCTGCTGCCAGGTGCTGGCAATGCTGCCGGGATAGCCGGTTATAATGCAGGCATCAAGCACACCAATATCGATGCCCAGTTCCAGGGCATTGGTGCTGACTACTCCTTTTACCTCACCCCTGCGCAGCCCTTCTTCAATAGCTCTGCGTTCTTTGGGCAGGTAACCTCCGCGGTAACCCCTGATCCCGCTGTCTTCACCGGGTCTAATCTTCATGTTTTGTTTCAGGTAAGTTAACAGCACTTCTACCCCCAGGCGGCTGCGGGTAAATATTATGGTTTGAATACCACTTTTAATCAGGCTGGAAGCAACCCTGTTGGCTTCCAGCAGTGAACTGCGCCGCAGCCCCAGTTCCGGATTGACCATGGGAGGATTATAGAGGATAAAGTGTTTTTCGGCCCGGGGAGCCCCGTTCTCGGTTATTACTTCCGGCTTTTCTTCAATCAGAGTTTCGGCCAGTTCGCCGGGGTTGGCGATTGTCGCCGAGCAGAGAATAAAGCGGGGCGAGGAACCGTAAAAGCCACAAATTCTTTTCAGGCGGCGAATTACATTGGCGACATGGCTGCCGAAAACACCGCGGTACTGGTGCATTTCGTCTATGACGATATATTCAAGGTTCTGGAAAAGTTGCACCCACTTGGTGTGATGGGGCAAAATAGCTGAATGGAGCATATCGGGATTGGTAACAACAATATGCCCGCTGTGCCTTATGCCCCTGCGCAGGCCGGGTTCTGTATCCCCGTCATAGGTGTGGCAGTTTATTTTCCGGTCAAGCCCGGAAGTTAAATCACGCAGTTCGGCGACCTGGTCCTGGGCTAAAGCCTTGGTCGGAAACAGGTAAAGGGCGCGGCTGGCAGGATTATTAATCATTGCCCCGACTACGGGCAGGTTATAGCAAAGAGTTTTACCCGAGGCGGTAGGGGTAACTATAACGGTGTGACTGCCCCTGTTAACTGCTTCCACTGCTGCTGCCTGGTGACTGTAAAGTTTATTTATTCCCCGTTTTACCAGGGCTTCGCGAATCCGGGGTTCAAGCTCTTCAGGAATATCACGATAAGAGCCTTCCACGGCCGGGACTACTTCCCACCTGGTAACAGAGCTCATAAACTCGGGGTTGTCCTGCCATTGCTGCAATAATTCGTCTAATGGGCTCAAATTTTTCACCTGCCTTAAACACAAGTTTGTTATACTTCAAGTATATTCGACAACGAAAATAATTATCCTACCTGCTTGATAAAAGCTCCTCAAAAAGCAGAGGATTTATTACCCCCTCGGCGAATTTAACTTTATATAAAGAAATCATGGAGGTATGAACTGATGAACAAAGGATGTCCCTATGGAACTCACCGGGTATTGGAACCGAAGGGTCTGCTGCCCCAACCGGCCTGGAAAATCGACAATGATATGGAGATTTATGATAATGAGATATTAATTGATGTTGAGGTATTGAACATTGATTCAGCCAGCTTTACCCAGATTGAAGAGGAAGCAGGCGGCGATGAAAAACGAATTGCTGAGATAATGACTGGGATTGTGAAGGAACGGGGTAAGCACCATAATCCGACTACCGGTTCCGGGGGAATGCTGACCGGAAAAATTGAAAAAATCGGTCCTGCCCTGGCTGAAAAAAGAAATCTTAAAGTTGGCCAGAGGCTGGCTACCCTGGTTTCCCTATCATTGACGCCGCTGCGTATTGATAAGATCAAAAAAATCCATAAAGATATTGACCAGGTTGAAATTGAAGGCCAGGCAGTCCTTTTTGAAAGCGGCATTTATGCCGTTTTGCCTGAAGACCTGCCGCAAACCCTGTCCCTGGCGGTGCTTGATGTTGCCGGCGCCGCAGCCCAAACTGCCAAGCTGGTCAGGCCCGGCGATAAGGTTGTTATCATCGGTGCCGGAGGAAAATCAGGCCTGCTCTGCCTGCATGAAGCTAGAAAGCGGGCCGGGGTGACAGGCCAGGTAATCGGTGTTGCCCCGCGGGAAGCGAGCAAAAAGCGGGCAGAATCTACCGGTCTTTGCGATGTGGTCCTGATGGCGGACGCCGCAGACGCCCTGGGAGTTATGAAGCAGGTCGAGGAAGCTACTGGCGGCACCCTGGCCGATGTGACCATAAACTGTGTTAATATACCAAATACTGAGCTTTCATCTATTCTGGCCACCCGCGACGGTGGAATCGTCTACTACTTCAGTATGGCAACCAGCTTTACCGCTGCCGCCCTTGGTGCAGAAGGAGTTGGCAAAGATGTCAACATGATTATCGGCAACGGTTATACCCGGGATCATGCCGAGATATCCCTGCACATTATGCGCGAGAATCCGACTTTGCGTAAAATATTTGAGGATCTCTATACATAGCATTAAATGTTGAGAAGTAAATGCTCGACTGCTAAAGAAAACCACGCTCGCTTCAGTTTTCTTAAGCAAGTCTGGTATTATATAGCGCTATAGGCTGAGTAATAAGGGCGAGTATAAAATATGAAGAGGGGGGTTGCGTCATGCAGTCCAAGCCAAAGCTGAACCTGGAAAAATCCCTGGCCATGTTTGAAGAGGCTAAAAAAATATCACCCGGTGGGGTAATGGGAATAAGGCGTCCCTATAACTTTGTTGAGGGTGAATATCCTATTTACCTGGATAAAGGTTATGGCGGGCATATAGTTGATGTTGACGGTAATGATTACATCGATATGCTCTGTGCATACGGCCCGATAATTTTAGGATACCATGAACCGGAAATTAACGATGCTGTAAAAGAACAGATGGAGAAAGGTTTTTGTTTCTCCCTGGTCCAGCCGGTCCAGAATGAACTTTTAAAACGATTAATAAGTCTAATCCCGTCGGCTGAAATGGGGCTGCTCGTAAAAACCGGTTCTGATGCAACTGGTGTGGCGGTTCGTGTTGCCCGTGGATATACCGGTAAAGATAAGATCCTGCGCTGCGGCTATCACGGTTGGATGGACTGGTGTGTTGAGGTGCCCGGTGGGGTTCCGAAGCAAATCAGGGAACTAACCCTTGAATTCCCCTATGGAGACCTTGATGCCCTGGAAAAATTGCTGAAAGAGAACCAGGGAGATACTGCCTGCATTATTATCACTCCGGTTGGGCACCCTTTGGGGAAACCGGTATCTGCTCCACCGGATGGATACCTGGAGGGAGTGCGCAGCCTGGCCGATCAATACGGGGTTGTCTTGATTTTTGATGAAATCCGTACAGGTTTCAGGGTATCGATGGGGGGAGCCCAGGAGCGTTATGGTGTCACACCCGATCTGACCACCATTGGCAAGGCAATGGCCAATGGGTATGCGATTAGTGCTTGTGTTGGCAAGGCTGATATCATGAAAGTGGCTGAACAGGATGTATTTATCAGTTCCACTTTCTTCCCCAACAGCCTGGAGATGGTTGCCGCAATGAAGTGCCTCGATATTTTAGAGCGGGATAAAGTAATTGATGCAGTGTGGCGGCGCGGGGAAGATTTCCTGGCCAGGCTGAGGTCCATAATTGAACAATCCGGGGTTCCGGCTACAGTTTCCGGCATTCCGCCGATGCCCTTTTTAACTTTCGATAAAGCAGATGACCACTATAAAAAACGGAGGGTTAAGTTCTACACAGAGACGATCAGGCGGGGCTTATTTATTCAACCTTACCACCACTGGTACATATCCTACCGGCATACGGTTGAAGATCTTGATAATGCCCTGCAGTATATAGAAGAAGCTTTACAAGTTGTCGCAGGAGAATACCCTGTATAAAGTACGATCACTGAAGATGGGAGCTGCGGAGATGATTAACCAGAAAGTAATGCTGCGTATACGCTTAAGTGAGCATGACGTTCACTATGGTGGGGGATTGGTCGATGGGGCCCTGGTTATCAAGCTCTTTGGTGACGTGGCTACAGAACTGCTAATCAGGCATGATGGTGATGAAGGCTTATTTGCAGCTTACGACATGATCGAGTTTAAGGCCCAGTTATGTGCCGGCGATTTTCTTGAAATTTGGGGCTGGATCGATCGGGTGGGTAATACTTCCCGCCATATGCAGTTTGAAGCTTATAAAGTTATAGCCAACGCTGAAATGAAGGAATGCCCTTCAGCCTGCGATTTGCTGCCTGAACCGCTGCTGGTAGCGCGGGCCAGTGGAACCTGCGTTGTTCCAAAGCACCTGCAGCGTGGGCAGCAAAGTTGTAATTATGACGATCCGGGAGGTAAGAGTAATGGATAAACTGATTATTACCGCAGCCCTGGCCGGTGCAGAGGTAACCAGGGATGATAATCCCAACCTGCCGATTACCCCGCAAGAACTTGCTGATGCTGCTTATGACTGTTACCGGGCAGGTGCGTCAATAGTTCATCTGCATGCCCGCAATGAAGATCAATCTTCAACCCAGTCTGCCGATGTTTACGGGGAAATAATTGATTTGATTAAAGCCAAATGCAACCTGGTTGTCCAGGTTTCCACCGGCGGAGCAGTTGGTATGAGCGCCGAGGAAAGGCTGCAGCCGGTATATTTAAAACCGGAAATGGCAACGCTGTCAACAGGGTCAGTTAATTTTGGTGATGATGTTTTTATGAATCCCCCTGCCTATATAGAAGAATTCGCCAGGATTATGCAGGAGCAGGGTGTAAAACCAGAGATTGAAGCTTTTGACGTCGGCATGATCAATAATGCGCTCCAGCTGGTAAAAAAGGGATTTTTAAAAGAGCCGCTGCATTTTGATTTTGTAATGGGCGTACCCGGGGGGATACCCGGTACACTTAAAAATTTACTGCATATGGCCGAAAGTGTTCCTACCGGCAGCACCTGGACGGTGGCCGGAGTAGGGCGAACCGAACTGCCCCTTGGCACGGCGGCAATTATTATGGGC
Source organism: Syntrophomonadaceae bacterium (assembly GCA_007126465.1). Classification (GTDB taxonomy): domain Bacteria; phylum Bacillota; class Dethiobacteria; order DTU022; family DTU022; genus T3SED10-7. The sequence continues at coordinate 5,910 of SLBE01000139.1, forward strand.
GGTCACGTACGGGTCGGTTTCGAGGACAATATTTATTACACAAAAGGTGTTCTGGCTGAAAGTAATGCCCAGCTGGTGGAACGCATTGCCAGGGTGGCGGAAATTCACAGCCGCCCCGTTGCTTCACCGGATGAAGCGCGGGAAATCCTCAAACTGGTTGAAGTAAACTGAGGAAAAAAATATCTAAAATGTAAGGGTTCAGGAGTTACAGGCTCTTTAATATAATGTTTCAACTGGTTATTTAACTGCAAACTTACCTCTCTGATCGCTCAAGCAGAAATTGTCGCGGTTCAACTGCTGTCCTGCGCCCGGGCTTCCCTCGCGATGGGTTCATCCGGAACCCTCGCTCGGCGGGCGACCTCCTTGTCGCCCGGCCCGCTTCAGACATTGTTTCACCGGCAATTTCTAGCATTCGCTTTACGTTCGGTAGAATTTGCAGCTAAATACTTGTCAATTAACCTCTCTGATTGCTCAAGCAGAAACTGTTGCGGCTAAACTGCTGCCCTTTGCCTCTGTTTCCTTAGAGACGGGTTTACCTTGTGAAACCCTGGTAGGTTCCACGCCGGGTAAGCTCAGCTTCAACCAGTGATGCGATCTGCCCGGCGCCTTCCGGCCAGTGGGGAGCAATAAGCAGATCCTTTGAAGCTGCCTGGCTGGCCAGACGGTGAACAACAATATCCGGTGAAAGTTTTTCCAGGCAATCACAGAGGATGGGAATGTAATCTCCGGCATTTTCAAATAAAGGTATTTTGCTTTTTTTATACTCCTCAGCCATGGGAGTATTTTTTATAATCTGCAGATGATGAAATTTGACTCCGTCGATTGACAGTTGGTTTAATAGATCAATAGTTTTCAGCATCATTTCCGGAGTTTCTCCGGGCAGCCCTAAGATAATATGAGCACATATATAGATTACCCTGTTTCGGGTCATCTCTACTGCTTTAACGAACTGGCAGCTGTCGTGTCCGCGGTTGATTAACTGCAGGGTTTTATCATGGGCTGACTGCAACCCGTACTCTACCCAGAGATGGCAGCGGTCGGCATAATCTTCTAACATGGCAATAATCTCCTCAGATACGCAGTCGGGCCTGGTGGCGATACTCAAACCGATTACTTCGGGATCATCTAAAGCTTCGTCGTATAGTGCTTTCAATTTTTCAGGCGGGGCATGGGTATTAGTATAGGATTGAAAGTAGGCCAGGTAACGGGCCCGCTTTTTTTTCTTTTTGCCCCTCTGAAGCTGTTCGCTAATTGATGCTTTATGTTCACCGCTGAAAGGAGAAAAAGAAGGGTTATAGCAGTAGCTGCAGCCTTTAGTACCAACTGTGCCGTCTCGATTCGGGCAGGAAAAGCCTGCATCCAGGGGAATTTTATAAATTGGTTCACCAAACTTACTGCGAAAAAAACTGCTTAGCCGGTAGTACCAGCCTGGTTGTTTAATGTCTTCTTGTTTATTCACCCGAGGTTCCCTCTTCGCCATTTTCCTTTCTTTCTTTGCTTTTAACATTTAAAGTTTCCGGTCTTTCAAGGTACAGCATCAGGACAGATATATCGGCTGGACTTACTCCTTCCATGCGTGAGGCCTGACCGACAGTGGCCGGCCTGACTTTCTCAAGTTTCTGGCGGGCTTCGGTGGAAAGGTTTCTTGCTTTCCGGTAATCGAAATCGGGCGGAATCGGTTTATCCTGCATCCGTGCTGTTTTGTCGATCATCGTCTGCTGCCTGGCAATATAACCGGCATACTTGATCTGGTTTTCCAGCTCGGTAACCGTCCCCTGCGGCAGGGCCGGCATTTCCCGCCCCTCCCATTCTAAATAAGCGGGGTAACTAATTTCCGGCCGTTTCAATAATTCCAGGGCACTGATCGGCTGTTTCAGCGGGGATGAACCCTGGTTACTCATAAATTCTTCTATGCTGCCGGACGGATTATGTCTGGTTTTCTCCAGTCTTTTCAGCTCATTTTCAATATAAGTTTTTTTAGTTAAATAAATCTGATACCGTTCATCATCGATCAGTCCGAGCAGGCGGCTTATTTCAGTCAGACGCAGGTCTGCATTGTCCTGGCGCAGCAGAAGACGGTATTCGCTGCGGGATGTGAAGATGCGGTAAGGTTCAATTACCCCGCGGGTGACCAGGTCATCGATCATGACCCCGATGTAAGCTTCATTGCGTTTTAAGATTAGTGGGTCCAGGTCTTTTATCAAATGGACAGCATTGATGCCGGCAATCAAACCCTGGGCGGCAGCTTCTTCATAGCCGGTGGTGCCGTTAATCTGGCCGGCAAAAAACAGGCCCTTTACCAATTTTGTCTCCAGGGATAATTTCAGCTGGGTTGGCGGGGCATAATCATATTCTATAGCATAGGCCGGTCGCATTATTTCAACCTTTTCGAGGCCCGGTATAGTTCTCAGGAATTGCAACTGGATTTCGGGAGGCAGGCCGGTGGATATGCCCTGCAGGTACAGTTCATCTATATCTGCCCCCTCCGGTTCTATAAAAATGGGATGGCGGTCGCGGTCGGCAAAGCGGACAACCTTATCTTCGATTGACGGGCAGTAACGGGGACCGCTTCCCTTGATTAAGCCGCTGTAGATGGGTGCCTGTGAAAAGTTGTTTCTGATGATATCGTGAGTGGTGGTATTGGTGTAAGTCATCCAGCAGGGAATCTGCTCAGGCGGCGCTCCTTTGCCGGCTATCGAAAAACCGGGCGCTCCTGGGTCGCCGTGAACCGGCTCCAGGTTGCTGAAATCAATACTGCGGCGAGATACTCTTGGCGGAGTTCCAGTTTTAAAGCGATCAAATTCCAGGCCTTTTTTTTGCAGGCTTTTTACAAGGTTATATGATGGTGTAATACTGCCGGGTGCAGAAGAATAGTGGCGGCTGCCGAGAAATATTTCGGCTCCAAGATAAACACCACTGCAAATTATCGCTGTTTTGGTTTGGTAATAAGCGCCGCTGCGCCCCCGCACTCCGCAAACGGTATCGTTTGCAAATTCTATTTCTTCTGCCATATCTTCGCGAATTTCCAGGCCGGGTTCTTCTTCCAGGGCAATGCGCATGGTGCGTTGGTAATCCCATTTATCGATCTGGGCCCGCAGGGCCTGTACGGCAGGGCCTTTTCCGGTATTGAGCATGCGCACCTGGAGCAGACTCTGATCGGCAACCCGGGGCATTTCTCCTCCCAGGGCATCAATTTCCCTTACCAGGTGTCCTTTGCCCGGTCCGCCCAGCGATGGGTTGCAGGCCATGAAGGCAACCATATCAAGATTTAAGCTTAAAAGCAGGGTCCGGCAGCCAAGCCTGGCTGCGGCCAGGGCCGCTTCACAACCGGCATGTCCTGCGCCGACTACAACAACATCATAGCCATTTATATGTTCCCTTTTTTTATTATTGTTATGTTCCACATTGTTCACCAACTTTTCCTACTCGTAACCGCGGGCAATAGGCATACGCCTGCCTATCCCGAAAGAACGGGTTGTAATGCGCAGCCCGGTGGCAGCCTGGCGTCTTTTAAACTCACTGGTGTCAACCATGCGTATTACTTTCTTCACGGTTTTATCATCAAATCCTTCCGCAATGATATCACCTGCTGACCTGTTTTCTTCTATGTAGTAGTAGAGAATTTGATCCAGGATGTCATAAGGCGGAAGAGAGTCTTCGTCTTTCTGATCCGGGCGCAGTTCGGCCGAAGGAGGCTTGGTTAAGGTGCTATGCGGGATTACTTCCCTGCCACTCTGCTCATTAATATGTTCGGCCAGTTCGTAAACCATCATTTTGGGCAGGTCAGAGAGTGGGGCCAGCCCGCCGGCCATGTCTCCATACAGTGTGCTGTAGCCGACAGCAAGTTCCGACTTGTTGCCGGTAGCCAGGGCCAGGTGACCTTCACGGTTCGAAATATGCATGATTATATTGCCCCTGATCCGGGCCTGGAGATTTTCTTCAGACA
>SLBE01000066.1 GCA_007126465.1 Syntrophomonadaceae bacterium
ATCTTAAAGCTCGCATGGAATTAACAACAGCGAGCAAAGCTACACCGACATCAGCAAAAACCGCTTCCCACATTGACGCCAGGCCAAACAGGCCAAAGGCCATAATAACAGCCTTGAACCCAAGAGCCAGGATAATATTCTGAATTACTATAGCCCTGGTTTTGCGGGCCACCCCGATTGCTTCTGCCAGTTTTGAAGGCTGCCCGGTCATCAGGACAATGTCAGCGGCTTCAATAGCTGCATCTGAGCCGACACCTCCCATGGCAATCCCGATATCGGCCCTGGCCAGGGACGGAGCATCATTAATTCCATCGCCGACAAAAACATGCTTTTTGTTATTCGTTTTTTCTTGTTCTAATTTCTCGATCATTTCAACTTTTTGATCAGGAAGCAGTTCGGCAAAGACCTGGTCCAGGCCAAGCTTATTACCGATTGCTTCGGCAACATGCTGTTTATCCCCTGAAAGCATTATTATTGTTTTAATACCTATTTTCCTTAATAGATTGATTGCATTCTGAGCATCATCTTTTAATTGATCGGAAAAACTGATACTGCCCGCATAAATTCCATCAATGGCAACATAAATCTGCGCCCCATTGCTGCCGTGAACATCATATGCAATACCTTCTTCCTCAAACAGCTTTCTGCTGCCCATGAGGATTTGCTCGTTACTATAATCAAGACTTACCCCTCTACCGGCTATTTCCCGGTACTGCCGAACCCTGCTTTGGTCAATATCAGCATTCCGGATTTTTAGTATCGACCGGGCAATAGGGTGTGAAGAATAATGGGCCGCTATGGCTGCGTAATTAAGAAGCTCTTCCTCGCTAAACTCCTCAGCAGGGCAAAGGCTGTCAATATTGAATTCACCCCTGGTCAGAGTTCCGGTTTTATCAAATATTACTGTATCAACCTGGCTTAAAGCTTCGAGAAAATTACCGCCCTTGACCAAAATTCCTTTCCTGGAGGCCCCGCCGATTCCTCCAAAAAAACCAAGCGGTATCGAAATAATCAAGGCGCAGGGGCATGATATAACCAGGAAAACCAAGGCACGATATACCCACTCCGACAACTCCGCTCCTGGGAGCAGCAGCGGAGGAATAAAAGCAATCAAAAAAGCTGCGCCTACTACAGCAGGAGTATAATATGTGGCAAAACGGGTAATAAACTTTTCTGTTTTGGCTTTACGTTCAGCTGCATTTTCTACCAGGGAAAGAATTCTGCTGATAGTAGATTCCCGGTATTCCCTGGCAACCTGGATTAAAAGCAGCCCACTGTTATTAATTGAGCCTGAAAGAACTTCATCTCCCGGGTCTGCCTCCCTGGGCAGGGATTCACCAGTCAATGTTGACAGGTCAAGGGTTGAGCTGCCGCTTACTATTTTCCCGTCAAGGGGAACCCTTTCACCGGGTTGAACAGAAATAATTGCACCAACTGAAACTTGCTCAGGGGGCAGCATTATAGTTTGATCATTTTCTCTTACCCGGGCATAATCCGGCCTTATATCCATCAGCTTACGGATAGAGGCCCGTGAGCGTCCCACCGCATGCTCCTGTAGGAAATCTCCGGCCTGGTAAAAAATCATGACCGCGACTCCTTCAGGATACTCACCAATGATAAAAGCGCCTACCGTCGCCAGGGCCATCAGGAAATTCTCGTCAAATATTTTACCACTTACAATATTACGGCCCGCCCTTAACAGAACCGCGCCGCCAAAAATAAGGTAAGCAGTAAAAAATATTAAAAATTCGAAAAAACCCTGCAGGGGAAATACTAAACCTGAGAGAAAGATAAGTACGCCAAAAATATAACTTAACAGCTTTACTGGTTTTTTGAATGTTTCAAACCATGATAGCCGGTTACTGCACCGACAACTGCTATCAGCAGTACAATCACTGCTGCTGATCATGCTCATTAATTGATACCTTCTTTCAAGTGGCAGATTTTTAATTTATTCATTGATATGATTCAAACCCTGGTTAAATATCTCTTCAATATGTTCATCATCAAGGGAATAATAGATATTTTTTCCTTCCCGGCGCGGTTTAACCAGCCTCGCCTGCTTAAGAACTCTCAACTGGTGCGAAGTTGCAGACTGGGTCAGGTTCAAAAGGTAGGCTATATCGCAAACACACATTTCTTCTTCAAAAAGTGCCCAGATAATTTTGATCCTGGTCGAGTCACCAAAGACCTTAAAAAGCTCGGCCAGATTATATAAATTTTCTTCAGGAGGCATCTTACGGCCTGCCCTTTCTATCACCTCTTCATGAATTATTGTACAATCACATTTTAGCTGCTCTGAACTTTTTTCACCCACCCAAAATACCTCCCAACAAATTTACATATGAACAATTGCTCATATATATTTTAAAGAATGAGTTCTAATATGTCAAGGATAAATGACTAGGTATACTTCGCCGGGTACTGCTAAAACTAAGACTGAGTCGTATCCTAATTTTGCACGCAGTAATCAGAGAGCGAAAGCTTACTATAACGTTAGAAAAAGAGTAACCCAGGCGCAAGGTTGAAGCTAAGGCGTTGCAGTTTCAGCCTAAACGTTAAGCAAGCATAGTTTTCTTCAGCAGGCTAAGCGAGTATTTTCACGTTATATTTGCAGCCGGTTGGAAAAGCTATTTGCGGTAATTAACTTTAATGATACAATTATAATAGGTTTTTGAAACAAAAGGAGTATGTTGATTATGCACTCAAGAAAACGTTTATTCATTGGGTTATTTCTGTTATTTACAATAATGGTGCTGATGGCTCTCGCTTACCTGATTTTTTACCTGAGAGAACCAGATACCATTATATTTCAGTATGGCATCTATATTTTGATCGGGTTTCTGGCAGCGCTGGCCGGAACATCACTTCTTGTCCTGACAGTACTGGTTATTTCCCTGTTAAAGAAGAGACCTCTCACCGGTTTCAACCGCCTTGTGCAAAAAACCCTGGTTTTCTTCTTTCCTTTATTGCTGCAGTTTGGCAAATTACTGCGTATATCAACAGAGCAAATTCAAAGCTCATTTATTGAAATAAACAACAGGCTGGTAGAAGCAAAAAAAATAAAAGTCCCGGCCCAAAAATTACTGCTGCTGCTACCGCATTGTCTGCAGGACGAAGGTTGCCCCCATAAAATTACCAGGAATCCTTTTAACTGCCGTCGCTGCGGAAACTGCTCCATCGGCACACTAATAGATATGGCCGACCGGTGGCAGTTCAAGATACAGGTAGTAACAGGCGGCACACTGGCTCGCCAGGCAGTCGGCAAGATAAAGCCATACTGCATCCTCGCCGTAGCCTGTGAACGAGACCTTTCAAGTGGAATTGTTGACAGTTACCCCATGCCGGTATGCGGAGTTCTTAACGAACGCCCACAGGGTCCCTGCTTCAATACCATGGTCTGCCTTGATTCGCTTGAACAAAAAGTCAGGTCTATTCTTGAATAAATCTCTATTTGTAACTACTGCCTAAGAAAACTGAAGCGAGCATAAAGTGCAGCCTATTCCAGAGCTTTATGAACCTGTGGAAGATCCCGATTGGTTATTATGCCAACCAGCGGTTCTTTTATCTCACCATTCTGCGTTATAAGTACTGCTTCAAGCTTTTTACCCTGCTGCTCCCAGTTATAAAAAAGATCGGGAATATCAAGCAGCGACTTTTTAACTGAAACAACTTCATAATTATCTTCGTAACCGGCAATTCTGACCACATCTTTCAAGCTGGTATGTTCTATATCAAGCTCACCCTCAACAAGAATTTTACCCATCCATTTAATAATCATGTTTGATGTAAGCAGGCATACCGTTTCATCTTTATGTTTTACAGGCACCTGACTGTAGGACATTCTGCTGAGCTCTCTAATCGCCCGTGAGATAGTATCATCAACTGAAAGGGTCAGCACATCCTTCAGAAACAGTGGCGCAACCCTGGGCGGCTTAAGCAGTAGGCGGGCGATGTGTTCAATGTGCTCAACAGCGTGATTGTTGGGTTCAGCAATTACCTCACCACCGGCCCGATCATGAACAATGGCATTTCGCAGTTCACCATACTCCTTTAAATCAAAGCGATATCTTTCAATCACAGGATTAACTTTGGCACTTTTATCAATTAACTCAAAAAAGCGGCGGTGATCTTTTAATTTGAGAATGCGCGCCATTTCATGCTCGATATCAGAATATGCCTGTAGAAAGCGATCCGAATTTTTTCGTTCAGCCATAAGTTAAACACCTTTTTGTTAGATCTGCAATTAGAAATTATCCGATTACTGCCCGGCCAATGCTGCTATGATACTATAGAGTCAACGTAAAAAAACTATGCAGTTAAATTATCCGTTAAATAGATTGCCAATGCTATCCAGGCATTCACGGATCGATTGCTCACGCTTCTTTCCTGACCAAACTACTATTTGGGTTCCTAAAACATTTGCGCCCCTGGCTTCCAGTGCACTTTTAACCTGGGCCACTGAACCTGTACCCCCGGTCCAAAGCAGGGGCAGCTGCTTTGTAATGAATACTGCAGTGTCAAGTTTATCCATGCCTGGTAGTTTATCCAGGTACGCTTTCATAACAGGATTTAAGTTGAAGGCCTGGACGGGCGCACCAAAAACAGCGGCATCATAGCTGCGGGGATCCGGAACACTGGTTAACTCGAACTTACCCGCCTGCGCCGGGGTGTTTCCCTCTATTGTTATTTCATCGATAATGGCTGTGTGACCGTTACTTTCCAATCTTTCCTTTAAGCTTTCCGCAACTTTCCTTGTGTTGCCGGTTCCGGAATAGTAAATCAAACCAATTTTCATTTTCTCTGCCTCCACATTTAAATGGTAAAAATACAATCCAAACCTTATTCATTTAACAACCGCCTTGATTTTATATCACCCAGGTCCAGGTGGTAAGATAAAAAAGCCGCTGTTAAACTGGCAAGTGCTTTCTTCTGGCTTTCCGTCGGGCGAAGTTGATTAGCCTGCTTTAAAGGAGCTTCAATTAAGCGCCTGGCAATCGCAACTGTGCCCGGTTCAATTTTTATAACATCAGTTCCCTGACATGAACTACACAAAAGCCCACCCTGGCGGGGGCTAAATACTGCAGTTTGTTCGGAACCGCAACAGGTACAACTATGAAAATGAGGACTGTAGCCCAGCAGATGAGCCAACTTTAATTCAAAAGCCCGGCAAAGCAAAAACAAGTTTGAGCTTTGACCCAGCAGCAACCAGCTTTCAAGCAGCAGCTGAAAAATTTCGAAACAGGGTTCCTGTTCAGAGACAAGTTTATCCACAAGCTCAGCCATATATATGCCGTATGGATAAAGATCGGGATCATCCCGGAACCAGGAAAAACGCTCTATAGGATCCTGGCCGGTAATAATTGGCCAGGTTTTACCCCTGTGAAAGGTAAAGCACCCATGAGTAAATAAATCGACCCCGGCTGCCAGACGGCTTTTCGTTTTGCGCGCTCCCCGGGCAACTGCTTCAAACTTCCCTTCTTCCCTGGTTAAAATAGTTACCAGCCGATCTGCTTCACCAAGCGGACGGGTTCTGAGGATTAAACCTTCTGCTTTGAAAATTTTCTGCGTCATTGGTTCACCTCTTTAACTGTATCCCAGGCGCCGCAGCTGTTCTTCACGGTTACGCCAGTCAGGTTTAACTTTAACCCTCAGATCAAGAAAAATTCGCTGACCAAATATCGCCTCCAACTCAACCCTGGCAGCAGTACCTGCCTTTTTTAGAAGGTTGCCTCCTTTACCAACGATGATCCCTACCTGCGATTTTCGTTCTACAAAGATTTCTGCCCGAAGATCAAGCAACTCTCCATCACTTCGCGGCTTCATTTCTTCTATGACAACGGCAATCGAAAAAGGAATTTCCTGCCTGGTCAAATGTATTACTTTTTCCCTGATGATTTCTGCGGCTATAAATTTTTCCGGTTGATCAGTAATCATTTCGGGTGGATAAAACTGCGGGCCCTCGGGCAGATATTTAAGGATTGTTTCCACAAGGGCTTCGAGGCCGCTGTTTTGCAGGGCCGAGACACGAAAGCATTCATCGAAAGAAAGAAGCTGCCTGTAAAGGGTTTCATGTTCTTCCAACTTACCTGGTTTGACCAGGTCAACCTTATTTAACACCAGGAAAATAGGGCTCTCTACTGATCCCATCAAATCCGCTATATAACGGTCTCCCGGCCCCGGGGCCTGGTCAGCTTCAACCAGGAAACAAATCAGATCAACCTCATCCATTGTTGTGCGTGCAGTTCGAACCATGTTTGTCCCCAGGATATGCTTCGGCTTGTGAAGTCCCGGTGTATCAATAAAAACAACCTGGTATTCAGGCCGGGTTAAAACTGCCCGGATCTGATTCCTGGTAGTCTGTGGACGATCAGACATAATGGCGATTTTTTCGCCAACCAGGGCATTTAAAAGAGTCGATTTTCCAACATTGGGCCTGCCGATTAAGGCAGCAAAGCCTGAACGATGCATCGCTTTAACCTTCTTTTTTTGGCATAACTGTTTTAATATCAATAACGGGTGTTCCATTAATCAAATCAAGCCCGCGCACGGTCAAAATATTTTTACTTATCTCAAGCAGATCAACCCTGGACAGGGCCAGGGCATTGGGCCTGAATGGCGCACGGCAGGCGAATACTCCGTAAACTTCATTATTCCTGCCGCTTCGCTTACCCTTTAGGGTATAGCCTCTGGCATTGTGCAGATAAGATATAATATTAATCTCATTTTCTTCATCAAGGCGATATAATCCGTCTTCCAGATCAGGATTTACAACAACCTGTGATGTCAGTTCTTTATAGTTGCCAGGAATATTCCGGGTAGAAGAAAATTCATTAAAGACATAGCCAACCGGGTAAACTGTTACAGCTAAACGCCACTCTTCATCACTGGCAACCATATCTTTTTTGATAGGATTATTGTCCCATGATGAAGCTCCGAAAGGATGTGGCAGCAGACCGCCAAGAGAAAACCTGGAAATATCGCCCTGCAAGTTTCCGGTTATTATTTCCAGGTTTCCTGCCAATTCCCAAAGTGCCTGACGGCATGAACCGCAGGGAGTTACCGGAACAGGGTTATCTGCAACTATGGCAATTTTTTCAAAACTTCTGTAACCGGCATGAACAGCAGAATAAAGGGCATTTCTTTCTGCGCAGATAGTAATGCTTGAAGATGCATTTTCTACATTAGAGCCGGTAAATAAAGCCCCTTCTGTCGTTAGAATAGCTGCCCCAACTGGAAAACCCGAATATGGAGCATAAGCCCTGTAACGTGCAGAGCGTGCTGCAGCCAGGACTGTTTCTGCTTTCATTGAAAAACCTCCCCTGTTTATTCTTCTTCTGTATATGCCGGAAGTTTTATAAAGCCGGATGTATTAATTTCAAATTCCAGGCCCCTTGTTCGCTCAAGATCTCCTATGATCAGATTAAGGCCGCTTATCAAAAGATCAGGATCACCTACTGCTTCAATGACGACCGGGTCGGTCGGCACCTGTCTGTAATTTACCATGATCAGGGGACCGCTGCAGCGTATGGCACTGATTGCTGTTAAACGCTGATTGCCAACACTGACACCCCTGGCTCCTGCACTGAAAAGTTCATTAACCAGATCCCGCACATCAGCATCATGAACCAGGGAATCACTTCCTGTTGTCTCTACGGCATCATAAACCAGAAGACTTATACCCGGCCCAACCATCTCGGCAAAGCCGGACTTAACCATGGTGTCGTGCAAAGCAGCTCTAACTGTTTCCAGGTCTTCGCTCAGACTGCGCAGTTGATCCTGTTCAGTTTGAGTTGTAACCAGTGAACCGACACCGTTTTCAACTTTTATATCAATGATCTGCACACCGCTGAATCTTCCGGGTGAAAATATCTGCTGGATATGTTTTACAGTGCCATGCTCCAGGAATTGCTCAGGCATAATCACAACCTGATCATCTATTATACGGATTAAAAGGTTTACCTCATCAAGTGTTTCTCTAACCCTAACATCGTTATTTACGGCAATAAGAACTCTTTCTTTAAGTCTCGCTTCTGCCTCAGCATGGATAATGTCCCGGGCTGCATAACCTTCACTAACTATGACCTGGATTAGGTCGCTGGTATTTGATGCCATTTCCAGTGCATGGTTGTAGTCAGCCAGGGCTTCACGGACGGCAAAAATATCATAAACATCAAGTTCGCCAGCCAGGCGATGGTTATATTCTGAAAGCACACCTGCCAACTCGCGTTTATACATTAAATATGTGTCATCATCTTCTGCTGGAGCAAAGAATAATAAGTAGCCAAAAACGATTAACCCCGTGTTGATAAGTAGTAAAATAAGAATAATAAAAGGCAATTTATCCTTTAAGAGAGAATGATGGCCGGACTGCTGAGGTTTTATCACTTTCATCCCTCCAACATAGCACTGTTTGTCTCGTTATCTTTAAAGCAGTGTATGTCTCATAACGCTCCACAAAGGTGGGCCAAGCACAGCCAAACCTACTATAACGGCAAATAGGGCCGTCATTAAAACTGCACCGGCAGCAACATCTTTGGCAACCTGTGCCAGGTGATTGCGCTCCTTTGTATATAGATCTATTGTTTTTTCAATTGCCGTATTAAAAGCTTCGGCAACAAGAACTACCATAATAGCTATTAATAATAGCAGCATACCTGATTGGGGCACTCTTAAAATAACCCCTGCAATTAAAACTATCAGTCCAACAAAAGCATGTATCGTCATGTTTCTCTGAGTCTTGAAACAGTAAATCAGGCCATGAAAGGCGTTGTTCAAACTTAATAAAACGTTTTTCATTTACTGCTCACCTTTTATCCTGTCTTTCAAAGAGGACAGTGCTTCCTGTTCTTTCTGGCGCATCACTTCTGCATCACTTTCGCTATCATGCTCATATCCGGCCAGGTGAAGCAAGCCGTGTATGGCAAGCAGGGCAATTTCCATTTCCACTTTTACACCTGCTTCTTCAGCCTGGCTAATGGCCCTGTCCAGGGAAATATAGATATCTCCTACTGCAAAGTCTTCCCCTTGCTCAGTCTTTTCTTCGTCGGGCTCAAGATAGGGAAATGAAAGAACATCCGTGGGGCCCTCTTTACCCCTGTACTCCCGGTTAAGCCTTTCAAGCTCATCATCACCGGTTATAATCAGGCTTACTTCTCCTTCACCGAGCGAATTGTCGAACAACAGGTCATCCAAAACACCAATAAGATGTTCGAAAAATAGCTCAGACGGTAATGATTCTTTTCTAAGACAAACCAGGTTTACACTCATTTGGCAGCTGCATTCCTTTCAAGCTCAGCTTTTAAGGCTTTTTCCGGGTACTCAATCCTTGAATGATAAATGCCGGACATAATATATACAAAGGCATCAGCAATTTGGTCAAGTTCTTTCAGGGTTAAGTCAGCCTGATCAAGCTGACCATCTTCAAGCTTTTCCCTGATCATTCTTTTAATCATTGTCTCCACCCTGTTGCTGGTCGGTTTTGAAAGTGAGCGCACACCAGCTTCAACTGCATCAGAAAGCATAATAATTGCAGCTTCTTTACTGCGTGGTTTTGGTCCTTCATAACGGAATTTGTCAGCCGAGACCTTCTCCCTTTCGCTGTTTTCCAGGGCCTGCTGGTAGAAGAACGAAATCATACTGGTCCCATGATGCTGCTGGGCAATATCAAGGATATCTTCAGGCAGCTTATGTTTACGCCCCAGCTCCATTCCGTCCTTTGGATGCGCTCCAATAATCAGGGCACTTAAGTTAGGTGAAAGCTTGGTGTGCGGGTTTTCACCTGAAAGCTGGTTTTCAGAGAAAAAGTATGGCCTTTTCAACTTGCCAATATCATGGTAATAAG
>SLBE01000123.1 GCA_007126465.1 Syntrophomonadaceae bacterium
CTCAGGACAATTGTGGCCAGTAAAGCAAAGAAAACTGACCGTGATGGAGAAATATGCGAAACTAACAAAGCGATTAAAATAATTAAGGGAGTAAAATAGTAAAATCCATCTTTTAATACTTTTTTTAAGTCGGGCAATTCTTCCTCAGGAACAGGCAGTAAATTTTCTTTCAGAGCCCGGAAATGAATCATAAAAAAGGTAGTTATAAAGTAAAGCAGCGCCGGCACAATTGCCGCTACCATAACCGTAGCGTATGGCACCCCGATATACTCTGCCATAACAAATGCTGCAGCACCCATAACCGGCGGCAATATTTGTCCTCCAGTCGAGGCATCCGCTTCAATACCGCCGGCTAAAGCAGGTTTATAACCTAACCTTTTCATCAGGGGAATGGTAAAAGTACCTGTAGTTACAACATTAGCTGTTGAACTTCCGGTAATTGATCCGATAAAACCGCTGAATAAAACAGCAGCCTTGCCGGGACCACCTACATAACGTCCGGTCAGGGCCAGCGATAAGTCCCGGAAAAAGGTTCCTGCCCCGGCCTTATCCAGGAAGGAGCCGAAAATTATAAACAGTAATATAAACCTTGATGAGACCCCCAGGGGAATTCCGAATATACCTGCATCGGTCAGGTAAAGAAAAGGAAAGATCCTTGCCACTGAATAACCGCTGTGCATCAATAAACCCGGCATAGCCCGTCCGAAGTAGGCGTATATTAAAAATAAAACAGCAATAATAACAATCGGCCAACCGACTGTCCGCCTGCCGGCTTCCAACACTACTAATGTGAGAATAGCCCCTAGGATTATGTCTTCTGTAACAGGCGCCCCGGCTCTTCCTGCAATTGCATCAAAATTTAGAATTACATACATACCGACAACAACACTTGTCAAAACCAGGACAATGTCTAATATAGTCGGCTTATCTCTAGGGGAATTCTTTATGGCAGGGAAATACATGAAGATAAGGCAAGCAATTAACATCCAGTGTATATTACGAAAAAGCAGGGCAAAAGGTGCTCCCCAGTATGCTGTATAAATGTGGTAAAGAGCAGTACCGACGGCCAGGGCGGCAGCTATATAATACCATGAACCCTGAAGTTCTCGGTGCCTTCCCTTTAGCGCTTCTTCAATAAGGGAATCCTTCTGCTTATCCATAAATTGTTTTATTGGCATATCATGCAACTCCTTTGACGAGTCCAGACTATTCGAGCATGTTTCATTATCGGTAGTCTATGCGAATAATTAGCAGCTTACCGCCAGGGGCCAATTCATCAAGCAATACAACATCATCATTAATAACTATTTCCTGCGGCACGGTCCTGGCAACACGAACTGGCATTTCTTCGAATAACCGATCATATCCGCTGACTGTTACTTCCTGATCTTTGAATTCAAAGCTGTGACCGGAACCGGCTTCCAGGCCGGCACCATACCAGGAATATCTTTCTTCTGTTAAATGTAAGCCTTCTTCTGTAATTTCAAAAACAGCACTGATCGGTGTTTTATCTGCAGAATGGATATAATTCAGGGTCAGTTTGTCATTTAAATCAACCTGGCGCTGATAAAGGATTTCTTCAGACTGTCCCTTATAAATACTTACATAATAGGCAGACGGGTGCCCTCCCTTTGTCAGGAAGACACCCGCTGCAGCAATCAATAATACTGTAATCGGAAGCAGCCATTTAAGAGCTTTTCGGCTGCTCCGCTGGGAGTCTGTCAAGCTTGGTTCCTCCCGTATGCTCATTTAACTTACTGCTGTTCATCAAAGAAACGCTCTGCTCCGGGATGAAGCGGTACCGGCGCTTCTGCAGCAGTGCCAACCTGGAAGTTCTGGGCAATCGGATGGATACCGATTAACTCGTTTAAGGAGTCTTCATGGAATACCGCTGCAACCAGGTCGTAAGCCAACTGCTCATCCATATCCTCATGGACCAGCATCAGGTTGCCCACAGTCAGGGCCGGGACATCCTCTTCCAGACCGTAGTGGCCTTCCGGAATAACTCCCGGTGAGAAGTAAGGATAGTCTTCGATGATCGCATCCATTAGCTCATCGCTCATCGGCACGAACTTAATATCACGTGCGGCCATGATTTCGTCAACGACTGCTGCAGGTGATGCAAAATTATAGAATACAGCGTCTACCATACCGTCAACTATAGCTTCACGTGCTTCGGGCTGGCTGTAGTTTACAGTTTCTACTTCATCCAGGATACCGGCTGCTTCAAGTATAATGTAGGATGTTACTTCTGCGCCGCTACCAGGTGCGTCTACACTAACAGTTTTACCTGCCAGGTCTTCCACTGACTCAATGCCTGAGCCTTCAAGCGTAATCAGGTGCTGCTGGGCAGGATACATTGAGAACAGGGTGCGGATTGGAAGTTCTCCGTCATCTTCAAATGCTTCTTCACCGACATAGGCATCCCAGGCAACATTAGCCATGGCCATACCCATTTCAGATTCGCCGGCTGCTACCAGGCGGCAGTTCTCAACAGATGCACCGGTGGTTTC
>SLBE01000235.1 GCA_007126465.1 Syntrophomonadaceae bacterium
GCATTTATGGTATCTCGAAATTTTACCGGGATGGACCACCTTTGGTTTTATGCCTGTGTTTCCTTCATTTATCCTGGCTGCTGTAACTTTGGTGGTTGTATCCTTACTGACTGAACCGCCACCCATTGAACAGCAGGAGAAAACGTTCGGTATTTTTAAACGGGTCTTTAAATATGATGATTAGGCAATGAGTTAAACTGTCAGCGAGCACAGTTTTTTCAACAGGCTGATTAGTAATAATAAAAGAGGAGCAAGGCATTAGTTAGTTTAACAAAAAAATAATGGAAAACTTAATTGGACCAGTTAATCGCAGCACTTCATTAGTCGAGGCAATCTCTAACCGCTTCCTGTTAACCCTGACCCTTTATTACTGCACGGGCATTGTGATCGCATATTTATGGGTGGTTCGATCGACAGGTCTTTTGTGGCCGCTTACGGCGATTTTGACTTTATCTTTACTGGCATATTATTACAAAGTATTTGCTTTAGATAAAGCAGCCCTTCTGCTGTTGGTTGCAGCTGCAGGGGGAACTGCTTTTTACTATGCTTTTCTGCCTGCAAATCAGGATATAACTACTTTTACCGGTTCACCGGTATATCTCGAAGGAACCATCATTGAAGAACCGATTCATCATGAGGAGTACAGTGTATATAACCTGGGAATTGAGATGGTTGAAACCGGGGGCGAACGTTATGCTACAAAGGGCGTCCTCCAGGCACGAGTATATGGTGACCGGGAAGAAAGACACTGGTATGGAGAACGGCTGGGTATAAGAGGAACAATTATTGAACCGCGCGGAATGCGCAATCCTGGTGGTTTTGATTACCAGTTTTATTTACGCAGCCAGGGTATAGATGCCTTGATTTATACAGATATTTCACGGGTTTCTAACCATGGAACAGGTCATACAAATTTTCTTGCAGAATCGGCAATCAGGTTGCGCAGTGATATGGCTGAAAATATTATTACTGCTTTGCCATCTCCATCAGCAGAACTACTGGTAGCTATTTTATTTGGCCAGAGGCATTACCTCCCTTCGGAGGTTGAAGATAACTTTCGCCGGGCTGGAGCTGGTCACCTGATGGCTGTTTCAGGGCTGCATGTCGGCCTGGTAGCTGCCCTGGTGTTAGGTTTATGGAGTCGTTTGAACCTGCGAGGGCGATTGCCTCTGGTTGTGGCAATTATCCTGGTTTTTGCATACGCATATCTGACCGGGCTCCGCCCCTCTGCTTTGCGGGCAGCGATCATGGTGTCGCTGGCCCTGGGTGCGATGCTGCTGGATCGGGAACATGATCTGCCGACGGCAGTTTCATTTGCAGCAATAGTCACTTTATTTGTAAATCCATTGCTGCTTTTTACGATTGGTTTTCAACTTTCTTATGCCGCCACAATAACTATAATTTACGCGTACAGGCCGCTTGAACACCTACTAAGTCTGTTGCATACTCCCAGGTTACTGGCAGGGCCCCTGGCAATAACAATAGCAGCACAGATGGGAGTTTTGCCGATTTACCTTTATTATTTTCATTATCTTCCGGCCGGGGCTTTGCTGTTTAATGTTCTCCTGTTACCTTTGATCGCTTTCATTGTTGGGCTGGGTCTGGCAGGGGCAGTTGTCGGGCAGTTTTTTACTGCCGGCGGTGAAATCCTTCTTTGGGCAGTTCGCCCCCTGCTTGAATTGATGATGGCTATAACTGCCCTGGCAAAAGCTGACGTATTTTATCATTCTGTCATACCTCCTGGTATAGTATTGCTTGTTGTTTATTATGGCTTAATGGGCCTGGGTTTAAGGTTTTATTACCAGGGTTATTACAGGATAGAGGTATTAAAGGAAGTTTTTTCCGGCAGCCCTGGCAGGCGCGGATATAATGTTATTACCCGGATTTACCGTCATAAACCTGTTTCGTTTATAATTGTCGGAGTAGCATTGGCTGTTATTATAATATGGTCTACCATATTATTGCCCGGGCAGGATCCTTTAAGAGTAACATTTGTTGATGTCGGTCAGGGTGCAGCAGCCTTAATTGAAACGCCCTGTGGAATGTCGATCATGGTTGATGCCGGGGGGCGGCCCGCTTACCTGGGCTGTCCGGGGGAAGTGGGGGAAAAAGTGGTGCTGCCTTTTTTACGGCAGCAGGGTATTAAAGGACTGAATCTGGCCGTGATTACCCATCCCCATGAAGATCACTTTGGCGGGTTCATTCCGCTAATTGAAAGCATTCCTATTGAAATGGTTTTTGTATCTCAACTTCACGGGGGAACTGAGCACTATACAGCATTAATTGAGAATATATTTACAACCGGGGTGCAAGTATATGAAGTTAAAGCGGGACAGACCTGGTTATGCTGCGAAAACCTGGTGCTTGAGGTGATTCATCCCCAGGAAAAGCTTTTAACAGGGACACGCAGCGATCTGAATAACAATTCGATAGTTTTTAGAATGCATTACAAAGCTGTTACCATGTTATTTACAGGTGACATTGAGGAAGAGGGAGCAAATCTTCTGTTTAGGAATGATCAGTGCCTCGTATCTGATCTTCTTTTAATTCCACATCATGGCGGTTACATGGAAAGTATGCCCCGGCTGATAGAAGCTGTTGACCCTTTAATTGCAGTAATCCAGGTTGGAAATAATTCTTTTGGCCACCCCCATCCTTTTATTATAAGCACCCTGGATGAAAAGGGGATACCGGTGTATCGCAATGATCTGCACGGCGCGGTGGTAATAGAGACTGATGGCACCGAACTAGAGGTTACAACATTGGAAAAACCTGAGTGTCCTGTTAATTAAAAACTTTTTACAGGATACTGGGTGCTGAAAAGGAATATTCTCTGTTTTGCAGAACAATATCTACGGGTGATTAAATGGTTGTTATGGAACAGTCAGAAGTTAAAAAACTTGTCAGGCAGAACGATAATGAAGCCCGGCGTGCCCTCTTTGAAGCTTTTTACGGGCGCACTTTTGCTGTTGTATATAATATTCTGCGCCGTCGTGAAAATGCTGAGGATATCACCCAGGATGCATTCATCAAGGCTTTCCAGAGCATAGACCAGCTGCAGGATCAAGCTAAGTTTGGGGCATGGTTAACGGTGATTGCCTCGAATTTAGCCCGTAACTACCTGAAACGAGAAAAAAAAATAATTCTCACTGACGAACTGCCTGAAACTTCAACGGGTTCATTTTCAAATGATACTGAAGAAGAAGCCCTGCGCGGTCTTGAAATTGACAGGGTCAGAAAGGCGATCAGGAAGCTGCCACCTGAACAGTACCAGGTTGTTGTTCTGCAGTACTATCATGATTTAAAAGTGGAAGAAATTGCTTCGATGCTCGGCATTCGGGCCGGAACAGTAAAGTCACGCCTTTTCAGGGCACGGGAAAAACTTGCCGGTGAATTGGAACTTGAACAGGGTTCCACTTGTCATACTAACAAAGGAGGTGGCTCAGACTGATGACAGAAGATAGGAAACCGGAATTAAATAATGAATTAATCTGTAACGCCCTGGAACTTGAGATTAAAGCCCTTGAAGCCCCTCCTGATCCGGATAAGTGGGAAAGAGTAGCATCTGCTCTTGAAAAAGATAAGGATATTCGTTTATTCCATTTAAGCCGTTTCAACTGGAGCAGGGTTGCTATTGCCGCGGCTGCCTGCCTGGTTTTGGTTGTCAGCGGAATCGGGTTGGTCAGAAACTTTGATATAACGATGACTCCTCTTGCTGATGATGCTGCTGTTCCGGAGGCTGCGGATGAAGTGGAAATATTCCACATGGACGAAGAATCTGCAGATATGGAAATTATGGAGGAAGATCCTGACCGGGCAACCTATGAAGGTATACCACCGGTGGGCGTAATAGATCCGTCTCCGCCGGCCTGGCCGGAAAGTTTGCCTGGTGATTATTATTTCAGTACTGCAGTTATTCTGCTGGAAGCAGGGGATCCGGTTTACAGCGGTGCGCTTTATCATAACGGCAGCGCTGATCTTTTACTTG
The DNA here is from genome assembly GCA_007126465.1 of Syntrophomonadaceae bacterium. Lineage (GTDB taxonomy): Bacteria > Bacillota > Dethiobacteria > DTU022 > DTU022 > T3SED10-7. Next base: position 3,989 of record SLBE01000235.1, read on the forward strand.
TAAAAAAAGATCCCCTTGAAAAAGATCTTTTTGGATTTATAGAACATCTTGGTGGGCATATGCAGCTGGATATGCGGGATGTTGAGAGAGTTAACGGTTTTGTTCGCTTTGTAGCAGGTGAAAAACCGGGCCTGGCCTGGCAGGATGAAAGCCGCAACCAGGCCCTTTTGGTTTTGTCCGGTCAGGAAGCTAAAGAAAAACTAAAAGTTATAGCTGCTTCACTTGACTAAAAACTAAGTTTTTTATTTATGAAGGATCTATATACTTCATCATTTTACGCAGCCTATTTCCTACCTCAACTATCTGATGTTTTTCTTCAATCTTTCTCAGGGCTTTAAACTGGGGCTGGTTAGCCTGGTTTTCTGTTACCCATTCAAGGGCGAATTGACCGGTTTGGATTTCGCTGAGGATGTCTTTCATTTCGCTGCGAACCTGGTCATTGATAATCCTCGGGCCCCTGGTCAGGTCACCATACTCAGCGGTATCACTGACTGAATAGCGCATTCTTTCCAGACCGCCTTCATAGATCAAGTCAACAATCAGTTTAAGTTCGTGCAGGCATTCAAAGTAGGCCACTTCGGGTTGATATCCAGCTTCAACCAGGGTTTCAAAACTGGCTTTAACCAGTGCTGAAACTCCCCCGCAGAGAATAACCTGCTCCCCGAACAAGTCAGTTTCAGTTTCTTCCTGGAAGGTTGTTTCAATTACTCCCGAACGGGTGCAGCCAATCCCCCTGGCATAAGCCAGGGCCAGCTGCTTGGCTTTTCCCGTATAGTCCTGGTGGACTGCCATCAGGGCCGGCACGCCGGCGCCTTCCTTGTATAGCCGCCTTAACAGGTGGCCGGGGCTTTTAGGAGCGATCATGAAAACATCAACATTTTCCGGAGGTATGACCTGGTTATAAATAATATTAAACCCGTGTGACACTACCAGCGCTTTGCCTTCAGAAAGGTGGGGTAAAACTGATTCCCTGTAAACAGCAGGCTGGTAATTATCGCCAATCAGGATTTGGATTAAATCGGCTTCCTTCGCTGCCTCGCTTACAGTTGCCACTTCCAGGCCATCTTTTTTTACCTTGTCCCTGCTTTTGCTTTCTGCGTGTAAACCGACAATTACATCAAGTCCGCTGTCCTTAAGATTCTGGGCCTGGGAATGTCCCTGGCTGCCGTAACCTAATACGGCAATTTTTTTGTTTTTCAGGATGTTTAAGTCTGCATCCTGGTCGTAGTACATTACTGCCATCTGGTGAGTCCTCCCTGCATTTTTTGATAAAATAACTTATTAGCCATTATAAACCAAACTCCTGCCGTATGCTCAATAAAAGTGACGTAAATAAGCAGAAAGTTAACGAATATGTTAAAATAAATGGTAATTTGCTATGTAAAAATATTTATCTCTATTGCAAAAGGTGAATAATGGAAAGAATATTTGATCTTGTATATTTGTTTTCACAAAGCATAAATTTAATGGTTTTAATCGGAACGCAGTATATTACCGGTCTTCTTGTCATTCATAAAAATGTCAAAGTAAATTATACCCGCAAGATAAACCACTTTATGCTTTTTTTTGTACCGATATTCTTAAACCGCGGTTATGTTCATGAAGACGCGATCGGCCTTTTTGTGATAGGAGCTTTTCTGGCAGTAGCCAAGTTTATATTTTATATTAAGCCAATCAGGGACAGGGTGCCCTTTATTAAAGTGATGTTTCGCTCCTTTGACCGGCCGGAAGACCGGCCTTATACCCTGTTATGGCTTGTAACTCAGACCGCGGCAGGATACTGTGTCCTGATCCCGATGAGTGCTCTATTTGCCCACGTAGGGTATTTGGACCTTGCCATAATTCCGATTTTGATTTACGGTATAGGTGACGGTCTGGCTGAACCGGTAGGCGTTCGTTTTGGAAAACACAAATACCGGACTCCGGCTTTGTTTACCGGGCGGGAATACTTTAGAACTTTAGAAGGCAGCTCGATAGTATTTTTAACCAGTCTAATTGTAATAGCTGCATATTATAACTATTTTACCCCTACCCAGTTTATTGTTGCTTTAATTGCCGTGCCGGTTACAATGACCCTGGTGGAAGCTGTTTCACCTCACACCTGGGATGCGCCTCCCCTTTTCCTGACCGGTTTTTTAGTGCTTTACGGTATAAGAATGATCTGATAAATATCTCTGAAAAACAGGTAAAGTCTGACTGCCCTGGAGGATGGTTCTAATGATTATACAGGGGAAACAGTTTTATTTATTGTCTTTAACAGCGGCGCTCCTGGCCTTAGTGGTAACCGGCTGCCCCGCCGAAGATAATGACGTGCCAGTTAAGGAAGTTAAGCTGGCGGCAAGCCCTGAATTCATCCATGAACCGGAGGGTTTGGCCAGCCTGGAAGAAACCTATGATTTTCAGTTTGATTTAATCTATGAGATGGCTACTGGCTTGACCCACGAAGCTCTGCGCAGCGGGGATGTTGATGCGGCAATCGGTTATGCCACGGATGGAAAGATAGAAGAAATTGGGCTGATTAAACTGGAGGATGATCAACATGCCTTTCCTGCCCGCAATCCTGCACCGGTAATTCGGGCCGAAGTTCTGGAGATGTACCCGGAGATAGAGCCACTGCTAGGACAAGTGGCACCCCTGCTGGATAACATTACAATGACCCACCTGAACTACCTGGTTGATATTGAAGAAAAAGAGCCTGCCCATGTAGCGAAAGAATGGCTCCTGGATAATGAGTTGATTGATGAATCAGCTCCGGAACCTGATGGGGAAATACCTGTTAAGGTAAGTTCGAAAGAATTTACCGAGCAGCATATTTTAAGGCACATTACCTTGTTGATTCTGGATAATGCCGGGGTGCCAGTGGTGGACATGGAGCATATAGCCGGCACTGAGAATATCCGTTCGGCTCTTTTGATCGGCACCATAGATCTTTACTGGGAGTATACCGGTGTTGCCTGGAATATCATCTATGATCAGGAAGACGTAATAACTGATCCTGAGCTGGTTTATGACCTGATTTCAGAGAAAGACATAGAACATGATCTGCTCTGGCTTGACTATGCACCGTTAAATAAAACCTATACAGTGATGATGATTCGAGAACAGGCAGATGCTCTGGAAATAGTAACTATCAGCGACCTGGCTGACTGGGTCAGACAGGTACAGGCAGGAGATTTCTAAGCATGAATTTAGTGCCTCTTACAGGTAAGTATTTTTCTGAAAATGTTAATACAGAAAAGATAATGAGAGTCATTTTTAGTATGGCTATCATTATAATAGCTGTTACTTTAATGCTTTTTTGGGACCCCCTGCGTGATACCCGGTCTACATACGCCCTGGTTTCTTTTACGGTTACCAATCCGGTCGTGCTATATTTCTTCAGGGCCGTCACTATCCTTGGCAGTGAAGGCTTTTTCCTGGTTATGTTTTCAATTATATTTTGGTCATATAACAAAGTACTTGGCTTTTTCGGCCTGGTTTTCATGCCTATGGCCATTTTTATTACCAGTGAAATCCCGAAAGATATGATCAGACTTCCCCGTCCTGATGTCAGGGGTGTTACAGTCCCTACCTATACCTTTCCCAGCGGGCATTCCTCCGGGGCAGTAAGCGTATGGGGCTTTTTAGCAATTCTTTTTAAAAAACGCTGGTTATGGGCCTTGTCGACATTGATTATTATCCTGGTAGGGCTTTCCAGGGTTATGCTGGGCTATCATTTTCCCGGAGATGTTTTGGGTGGACTTGTAACAGGCAGTGTTTTATTGGCCGTGCTCTTTGGACTGGGAAGCAGACTTGAACCGGGCATTCTGGAAAAATACTCTTTCTCAACCCTGTTATCAGCTTCAGTTCTAATACCGCTCATACTGTCCTTTATACCGGCTGTGTATGCCCCGAACCTGATGGGTTATGTTGCCGGTGCAGCTCTCGGATTTTTGCTGGAAGGCAAAGTAGTTAACTTTGATCCCCGGGGCAACTTGTGGCAGCATTTGTTGAAAATACTTATTGGCTTAATCGTAATTGCAATCATTTTACTGGAACTTGAACAACTCCTGCCCCGGGCAGCCGGGCTTTTAACCTTTGTTTGCTTTGCTTTTTCTACTTTTTGGGCAACATTTTTAGCCCCGATGTTATTTGTGAGGATTGGGCTTGCCCGAAAGATATAAAATAACTTAGCCTGTTTAAGAAAACTGCTTCTAATCAGATGCAGGGTTTGATAAGCGAATGAATAATAGTTATAATTAGTTAATGCTGTTTAAATCAAACTAAAAAATGAAGGAGAAATGAGCAATGAATTTAATGGGAACAAAAACTGAAAAAAACATTTTAACTGCATTTGCCGGTGAGTCCCAGGCACGAAACAGGTATACCTATTTCGCCAGCCAGGCTAAGAAAGAAGGTTACGTGCAGATATCTGCAATATTTGATGAAACTGCAAACCAGGAAAAGGAACACGCCAAAAGGCTGTTTAAGCTGCTGGAAGGTGGCGAAGTTGAAATACAGGCTTCATTTCCGGCCGGGGTTATCGGCAGTACCATGGAAAATTTAAAGGAAGCTGCCGGTGGAGAAAACTACGAGTGGACCGACATGTATCCCGGTTTCGCCAAGGTAGCCAGGGAAGAAGGCTTTAATGATATCGCAGATATATTTGAATCCATTGCCGTAGCGGAAAAGCAGCATGAAAAACGCTACCTGGGCTTAATGGAAAACATTAAGAATGGTAAAGTATTCAAAAAAGACCAGGTTGAAAAGTGGTTCTGTCGTAACTGTGGTTATGTTCATGAAGGAGAGGAAGCTCCTGACCTTTGCCCATCATGCGACCATCCACAGGCCCATTTTGAAGTTATTTGTGAGAACTGGTAGAAAAAATAGAACCCTGAATCAGCCTCCGGGTTCTATTTTATTTAGGAGGGCTTAATTTGAAGCTGGTTCGTTTTTTAGATAGCGGAACTGTAAGATATGGCAGGTTGGAAGAAGAAACTATTGTTGAAACTGGAGAACCCGGAAATGACTGGCTTGTCAAGCAGGATGAAACAGGAGTTCATTTTAAGAGCAGTGAAGTGCAGCTTATTTCACCCTGCCAGCCATCAAAAGTTGTTTGTCTCGGTCTGAACTATCGTTCTCATGCCGAAGAAATGAATATACCTTTGCCAAAAAAACCAATTATTTTCATAAAACCTTCAACTTCTGTCATTGGTCCCGGCGCTAACATAATTGCCCCGCCCCAGAGTAAACGTGTTGATTATGAAGCAGAACTCGGGGTTGTGATCGGCAGAAAAGCTTTTAGAGTAAAGGCAGAAAAAGCGCTGGACTATGTCGTCGGCTATACCTGTGCCAATGATGTTACGGCCAGGGACAAGCAGCCTAAAGAAGGGCAGTGGACTTATGCCAAGGGTTTCGATACCTTTTGCCCCCTGGGGCCGGTTATAGAAACGGATATAGACAACCCTGAAAGTCTTGTTGTCCAGGGCTTTCTGAACGGAGAAAAAGTTCAGGAAGCGCCTACATCCGACCACTATTTTACTGTAGCCGAGATAATTGAATTTGTTTCAGGGTGTATGACTCTTTTACCGGGTGATGTTATTTTAACCGGTACACCTTCGGGGATCGGCCAGTTTAAACCTGGGGATAAATTTGAAGTTGCTATAGAAGGAATCGGAACGCTCGACAATTCGTTGATCTCAGGAAGCTAAGTAAAAAATACTTGTTTTTAAATGAAAAATGGTGTTGTCATCAAACAAATGATGGTATATAATATGATTAGTTTATTAGACCGTTCAGGGCAAACCTGCTGCAAGGCAGGGGCGCAAAGCCTTGGGTCCTCTGAGC
>SLBE01000105.1 GCA_007126465.1 Syntrophomonadaceae bacterium
ACTTGCGGGTTCGGGGCGCCGAGATCGGCCAGGACGTCTCCGACGGCCTTGCGGATCACCATCCCCCCTTCGTGGAGGGCCGTGGCGAGGTCGGGTCGTCGCAGCGCCTCGAGGCAGAGCTCGTAGCGTGCGAGCTGGCGCGTGCGCTCGGTGGTCGCCCAGCGGTAGAGCACGTCGGTCATGGCGTCAGCGAAGGCGGCTTCGTCCGCGGCCCGCAGGACCGGGGCCAGAGCGTTCAGCTCGGCTTCGTCCTGCCGAACAAGATCGAGAAGGCAGGCGTCCAGAAGTGCCGCACGCGACCGGTAGTAGTACGACGTCGACCCGTCCGGGAGATCCGCTGCCCTGTCGACCGCACGGTGGGTGAGGCCGCGGGCCCCGGTGTTCGCCAGTACCTCGAGCGCGGCGCGGGCGATCTGACGGCGGCGGTCGGTCTCCATCGGCGTGACGCTACCTGCGTGGGATTGCCGGACGCCCTCTACATCTGTAGAGTCAGACTATGAACCGTACGAACGAACCGCCCGGACCTCGTCGTTCTGCCAACGTGGTGGGTGCCGGCATCGCCGGCCTTGCTGCGGCCCTGGCGCTGCGGCGCACCGGATGGTGCGTGACCGTCCACGAGCGAGCGGCCGCCCTTGCACCGCTCGGCGCCGGGCTGGTCCTGTGGCCCAACGCCGTGCACGCCCTCGACGCCCTCGGCGTGGGTGCTGCCGTCCGCGAGCAGGCGGCGATGCTCGATGGCTCGACGCTGCGACGCCCGGACGGGCGCTGGCTCGCGCGCAACGACGATCCCGGGCTCGCGGCCCGTCATGGTGCTCCGCTGCTCGGCATCGAGCGGTCCAGCCTCCAGGCCATCCTTGCCGCCGCCGTCGGACCAGACGTCGTTCGCTTCGGCTCGGAGGTTCGGGACTCCGAGGCGCTCACGACAGGGCACGACATGGTCGTCGCCGCCGATGGGATCCGATCACGTGTGCGCGCTGCGGGATGGCGTGGACACGCCCAGCCCGCCTACGCGGGCTACACGGTTTGGCGCGCCGTGGTGGCGGCCGAAGCAGTGACGCCCGCCGTATCGGAGACGTGGGGCCACCGCGAGCGCTTCGGGATGGTCCCGGTCGGGAGCGGGCGCGTCTACCTCTTCGCCACCGCCACGGTCGGGGCCCAACAGCACGCCGAGGACCCGGCGGGTGAGCTCAACGATCTCCGGAGTCGGTTCGGCAGGTGGCACGATCCGATCCCCGCGCTGCTCGATGCGCTGGAACCCGATGCCGTCATGCGCCACGACGTCCACGCGTTGCCCCGCGTGCCACGACAGCTGCATCGCGGAACGACCGTGCTGATCGGTGACGCCGCTCATGCCATGGAACCGAACCTGGGCCAGGGCGCCTGCCTGGCACTCGAGGATGCGGTCGTGCTCGCCCACGTCCTCGGCGACGACGTCCCGGTCGACCACGCACTCGCTCGCTACAGCAAGGCACGACGAGAGCGGGTGGCGGCCGTGAGTCGCCTGTCCGCACAGATCGGACGGCTGACCCAGGACGGCGGTCCAGTTCGGGCTTCGATCCGCGACACCGCGGTTCGCCTGATCCCTGCACGGCTCACGAAGCGGGGGATGGACCGCACATCCGGCTGGAAGCCACCGTCTCGGCCCTCGCCGGAGCGATAGCCAGTAACCAACGCCCGGTATTGCTACCCGGTGAGCGACGCCATCACCGTGACGATGGGCGGGGCTCTTGCCGGCCGTTGCGCGCATAACGATCTGTGGTCGCAAGGACTCCACCATCGCCTGCCTTCAGGTCGAGGGCCGTAGCACCGGCATCAACATCCCCCCGATGCGTGCGCGGCCCTTCGGCGACGGGCTCGTGCGAATGCCCGTTGGCATAAGGCTGCAAGCAGGACTCTTGGGGCGTCAACGACGCGGCACGATCCGGCTCAGCAGCAGCCATACTGCGGCCCCCGCGACCGCACCGCCGATACCGGCCAAGGGGTCGACCAGCAGGCCGAACACGAGGCCGAAAACCACGGCAAAGGCGAGGGCAGGGACGATGCGGTTCGCGTTCATCCGCTCACAGCCTCCACGTCGACGTGCCGCCCCGCCTCGACCCCTCGTCACGGCTGAGAGGAGATCGTACGCTCACCGACGACACCCCGTTCCGCGAGGTCGACGACGAAGATGCCAGCGAGGGCGTGATCGGCGGGCCGGATACGGGGGTCGAGGATGTGCGCGTTTCGGGGCCTTCTCGGTGAAGGCTGGGGCCAGCGCCTCGGTGTGGCTCCTCGTAGGGGCCAGCCCGGCCCGACGTCACACTCGGGGACCGGCCCCGAACCTGGGCCGATCGCCTCGCGCTAGGTTGCGCCCACATCAGCGCGCCGAGGCGGGCATCCTCTGGCCGGGAGTCCAGCATGCCGATCCAGCGTCTCGATGCCCGTCACGCCGACGCTGCGGCGGCCACCTTGGGCGAAGCCTTCTTCGACGACCCGTTGCTGCAGGTCATCGCTCCGGACGAGG
>SLBE01000189.1 GCA_007126465.1 Syntrophomonadaceae bacterium
CCAGCAGCTTTTTGTGGGGTGATCGGTTATAAGCCGAGCTATAACCGGATCAACACAGAAGGGCTGGTTTACTTTTCACGCTCTGCAGACCATGTGGGCTGTTTTACCCAGGATCTTGAGGGGATGCTTATTGTCGCAAGCGTACTTTGTTATAACTGGCAGGATATCAATGTAACCTACAGGCCCGTTCTGGGCATTCCTAAAGGGAAATACCTGGATCAGGCCTCGGAAGAGGGTCTGAAAGCTTACTATGAACAGCTGGAACGGCTTAAAGCTGAAGGCTATGAAGTAAAGGAGATCAATGCTCTAGATGATATTGATGAAATTGCCCGGTGGCACCGGATCCTTATAGCGTCGGAACTGGCTAGTGAACATAAGGACCTTTACGAAAAATATGCTGAGCACTATAGACCGAAAACCAGGGAGATTATAGAAGAAGGAAAAGAGGTTCCGAAGGCAGACCTGGTGCAAGCGATTAAGCAGCAGAAAGAACTTCGGGACTGGCTGGAGACCACCCTGCGCGAGGCAGGCGTGGACTTATGGGTTACCCCTGCCGCCAAAGGCCCTGCCCCGGAAGGCATAAGCGCAACGGGAGATCCGGCCATGAATATGCCATGGACCAATGCGGGGCTTCCGTCGGTATCAATCCCGGCCGGAAAGGCAAAAAATGGTTTGCCCCTGGCTCTCCAGTTTATTGCTCCATTCATGGGCGACGAACTGCTGCTGGCCTGGGCGGAAGAAATAGAGCAGGTATTCCATGAATTCCAGGCTTATAATCTATAAGGCTCGTAACTATTAAAGCGATCAAGAAAGTATGCAGCTATCCTGGTTATTAATATTGCCAGGATAGTTCTCATTCCAATCATGATCACCGGGTTTGCGCCGAAGGCAGCAAAAATAAAGGTGTCTTCAATGATCGAGTGCGAGATGCTGAGAAAAATACCGATTAAAAGCAAATCACGTTTTTTAAGGTAACCTTCCCGGGCGCAGTCTATAATCAGGGCTGAACCGAGCACTATGCCAAAGATCATGCCTCCGAGCAGGGGAAAGGCTGCCTCCTGGGGCAGGGTAAGAAATTGCATTAACCCTTTGACCCTGGAGGTTAATTTCTCAATAACCTGGTAATAGCGGGCGATTTCAATCAAAACCAGGATTGGTATCAGGATTAACGCCAGGCGCCCAAGGCTGATCAGGGTTGAAAAGATGGTTTCATATATTAATAGGACTAGTTCCATAAACTGGTTCCTTTAAAAGAAATTATAAATACTACTTAAAAGTAATCCGGCGCACAGGGCGGTGATTATTCTCAATGCTGCAGAGACCGGGACCCGCAGTCCTGTATAGCTGCAGATCGCCGTTTCCACCGGCAGTTCATGGCAGATGCCGATCATAACAGCCAGAACTGTAATCTGCCGGGCATCCAGTGACATGGCTGTAATAACACCGATAGCTGCATAGAAGTTGACGAAAAAGCTTAAAAGCAGGGCTATAGTGGCTTCTCCGGGAAGGCCGAAGTGGGACATGGCCGGGGCAAAAAAAGCTGCAAAAGATTCAATGATCCCGTAATAATCTAGAATGGCTACCAGGCATGATATGGGAACAATAATTTTAACCAGCAGCCAGAGCAGCTGCCCGCTTTTTAGTAAACCTTTCTTGATTGGTACCACTAATCCTGACATATCTGCTTCTCCTGTTACTGATCTGTGCCCAGCTCCATGTGCATTTGCATATAGCGCATCATATCAGTTCTGCTCAAAATACCGACCAGTTCTCCCTCTTTCATAACCAGGGCCCTTCCCGTATTCTGGGCGGCTATTTTCATCATTACATCTCCTGCATCTGAATCGGGGCGGAGAACCATTACTTCTTTTAGCGGTGTCATGATCTGGGAGACCCTGGTTTGCGGCCACTTTTCCCTGGGCACATCTTTCATGTGCTGCAGTGAAACCAGCCCGTGAGTGGTGGATCCGTATACAACCGGGAAGGCACCATATTTGTAATGCAGAAAATCTTCGGCCAGCTGGTCAAGAGTGGTATCCGGAGAAATGGTTTGAAGGTCAGTGCTCATTAGTTCCGATACTTTCATGCCGGCAAAAGTTTCTTTAAATACCAGCTGCGAATAGCTGGATTGGCCGGCCTGGTAAATCATCCAGCCGATAAATATTAGCCATAAACCCATTATCTCTCCCTGGAAAAAAACCAGCAAAAATCCATAAGCCATGGCCATAAATGCAAGAAAGCTGCCCAAACCAACTGATATCTTGGTGGCCTGGAGCACGTTTTTGCTGAAAAACCAGATGATGGCGCGCAGCAATCTTCCGCCATCAAGGGGGTAAGCTGGGACGGTATTAAAGATAGCCATAATCAGGTTAACACGGGCGACAAAAAGGATCGATTCGCTTATTAACTGTCCGGGAGGCATTACTAAGTAGTAGAGGGCACCGGTAAAAAGTGCAATTAAAAGGCTGGTTGCCGGTCCTGCCGCAGTAACCTTAAGCTCGG
>SLBE01000067.1 GCA_007126465.1 Syntrophomonadaceae bacterium
CTGGTTGAACCGGTTTCAAAAGTTTCTCCGCAAGCACAGGAAACAGTCGCCCGGTAATATTTTGGGTGTATATCTGGTTTCATCCTTTTTAACCTCCTTCTTCCTCTTCCAAATACAAATAATAGCACATTGGCCCGTATTCTGCAACAAGAAAAACTCCACAGAAAACTACATTGTATGCATGTTTTTGAGAAATTCTTCATTGGATTCGGTTTTTCTGAGCCTATCCATAAGTGCTTCCAGAAATTCTATGCTTGTACTGTTGCCCATAGCTTTGCGCAGGGCCCACATAAGTTCAATTTTACGCTCGTCAAGCAAAAGTTCCTCGCGGCGCGTTCCTGAACGGGATATATCTATAGCCGGGAATATGCGGCGTTCAGCTATCCTGCGGTCAAGATGCAGTTCCATGTTGCCGGTTCCTTTAAACTCTTCATAAACTACATCATCCATGCGGCTGCCGGTTTCAACTATAGCTGTAGCAAGCACCGTTAGCGAGCCGCCACCATCAATATTTCGGGCAGCCCCAAAAAACCTTTTAGGCTTATAGAAAGCAGAAGGGTCAATACCTCCTGAAAGGGTGCGACCGCTGGGCGGTATTACCAGGTTATAGGCCCTGGTCAGCCTGGTAATGCTGTCAAGCAGCACTGCAACGTCGCGACCCTGTTCTACCAGGCGCTGTGATCTTTCCAGAACCAGTTCTGCTATATGAATATGGTTTTCAGGTTTCTGATCAAAAGTAGAACTAACCACGTCTGCATTAACGCTGCGCTCCATATCGGTAACTTCTTCAGGCCTTTCATCGATCAGAAGGATAATTAATTCGATATCAGGGTGATTGACGGAAATGCTGTTGGCAAGCTGCTTGAGCAGCATGGTCTTACCTGCTTTTGGTGGAGAAACGACCAGGCCCCTTTGTCCTTTTCCGACGGGCACCAGCAGGTCAATTATCCTGGTGGAGAGAATGTTAGATTTGGTTTCCATGCGAATAGGATCATCGGGGTGAATAGGAACCAGGTTGCGGAAACCTTTGCGGTTCGACATTTTTTCAGGATCTTCTCCGTTGATCTGTTCAACCTGAAGAAGAGCATAATACCTTTCGCTGTCCTTTGGAGGCCTGATTCGCCCACTTATTATATCACCGGTTCTCATGTTAAAGCGGCGAATCTGCGAAGCGGAAATATAAATATCATCCTCTGAAAAATAATATTTCTTGCGTCTAAGAAAACCGAACCCGTCCGGCATTATTTCCAGCATACCGGAAGCCGTATGCTGATCTCCGTTTTCCGAGAAAAGTTTAGTCAGATTATCAATCAATTCCTGCTTGCGCATGGTTGACTGGCCTTTTATTTCATGTTCCTTAGCCAGTCGGTGCAGCTCATTTAAAGTCATTGTTTTTAACTTGTCAGTATCCAAAACCAAAACACCATCCTTTATATTGTACCTCCGGACCTGAATAACAGGTATGCTGCCACAAAATAACCTGCGAGCACCAGGACCATATCAAACCCTATACGTCCTAATTGTTTTTCTGATTTATAAGTCAAGCTAAATATTACTATAGTTGAAATTATAATTACCATAATTGCCGAGACAAGGTGGCTGCCTGAAGCGGCATGAAGCAGAGGGCCCTGGCGGTAAAATATGTCTGCAATAAAAACCACCAACATGTTCATAAAGTTTGCTCCGAATACGTTGGCAACAGCCATATCTACATATCCAAGCCTGACAGCTGACAGCGTTGTTACGGTCTCTGGCAGTGAGGTGCTGATTGCCAGCAGTATTGAGCCAATCAGGGTGTGCCCCAACCCTGTAGTAATAGCGATGCGATCAGCTGCACTGGTAATTAATACTCCTGTTATTATGATTAACCCGGCCGCAAGAGCAAAGTTAGTTAAGGCTTTCTTTGTTGAAACTCTATCGCCGTCCCTGTAAATTTCCTTACTGCCCGCAGCAAGCACCGGATTTCTTTGGTCGTAACGGAAAATAAACCTGCTGCCCATGATATATACTAACGCTATTAGCAATGTTTCCAGGCCAACCCAGCCGATAGGCACATAAATAAACCCAAGCAGCGCAAGCGCAACAAGACAAATTGCAATAATGCTTAAAGAAGCAGTGATAATATGTCCGCTGCTGATAATCGAAGTTAACGGGCCTTTCCCTGACGATATATCTATTACTGCTAACAAGGCCAGGTTAAACAAGCAGCTGCCCAGGATATTACCAAGGGCCAAATCGGGCGAATCAAGCGCTACCGCACTTAAAGTGGTTACCAGTTCCGGCAGAGAAGTTGCCAGGGGAAGCAGCAGGGCTCCGATCCAGGCGCTGCCTATACCGGTATTCTCAGAAATTATTGCTGCATTTCTTGTTAATTTACTACCAGCAAAAACTATTAAAACAGCACAAAGGAAAAACTGTATCCAAGGATTAATCATTTTGCTCCCGTAAGTTTAACCGTATATATAATATAAACATCTAAAAGTGAGGGTGAACATAAACTATTATCCTTTATGAAGGGGGAATAAAATTTAAATGCCGCAAAAAAATAATTGGATATGAAATTTCATAAAGTAGATCTTAAGTAATAATATGATATTAAAACCTTGCTGTAAAGAGTTATTCGCTATAAATTACTTTTTTCCTGCATAGAGGCTGCAAAAAAAGTAACAGCTTTATCAGGTTAGAAACGGATTCCCGGAAGCTTCAGCTTTAACAGTCGTTGCCGGCCCATGACCGGGATAAACTTTTGTTTCAGGAGGAAGGGTGAGCAGCTTCGATTCAATACTTTCAATTAAACTTTCATAGGTTCCTCCGGCAAGATCTGTCCTGCCGATTGAACCGGCAAAAAGTGTATCTCCACAAAATACTGCCCCGCTGCCAAGGAGGCAAATTCCGCCCTCAGTATGACCGGGCGTTTCTAAAACCTGCAGCTTCAGGTTGCCGAATGAAACCTCATCCCCTTCAGCTAAAAACTGATCGGGAAAAGGCTGCTTCTTCAAAATTAATTTAAGGCCGAAGCCCGGGTTCTGGTATAGCTCAAGATCTTTCCTGTTTAAAAGAATCGGCACAGAATACTCCTGCTTGAGTTTTCCATTGGCACCAATATGGTCAACATGAGCATGTGTATTAATTATGTATTTAACTTTAAGGCCAAGCCTGTCAACCAGGGCTATGATAGACTTGCCTTCGGCTCCGGGATCAATAATTAAAGCTTCCCTTGTATCAGGGCAGGAAACAATATAGCAGTTAGTTGCAAACATGCTGACAGTAAGGGAATTAATATCCAACAGATCATTCTTCCTTTCCATATCGACTGAAATACTCAACCGGCTTAAGAAAGCTAACTTTCAAGAATCATATTTACTGCTGCGAGAATATCTGTTAAGTCTTTCATAGTGGGAGCCACTGTATCCCTTATTTTGCTTGAACCAACCATTAACAGGGGGACAGGGTTTGCAGTATGCTCACGGCTTGATAAAAATTCAAGGTTTCCATGGTCGCTGGCCAGCATCAAGAATGTTTCTGATTGATCAAGACCTGAAGAAATTGTCGAGATAAATCGATCAAGATCTGAAAGCACTCGTTTCGCTTCATCTCGGTCGGCCAGGTGGCCCGCCAGGTCACTTAAGAAATACTCAAACAAACAAAAATCATAGTCTTTGCTTATCTCCAGTAAATGTGATGCACCCTGCTCAGGAGTAATTAAGGGAACATCAAAGCCCATACGACACAAGGTTTCGCTGGTTATATCCATGTAAAGCGCCCGACCTTCCTTTAAATCCTGCAAGCCATAGAAAGGCAGACCCCCATAATAAGTAATGAGCGTAGAGCATGAATAACTGTTGCCAGGCAAGCCGCGTTTAAGCATTTCAAAAAAAGCAGGCCGGTAAGCATTGGCAAAGTTTACTTTATATCCCCTTTTCTTTAGTTGCAGAAAAATACCTTTATCTGAAAGCAGTTTGCGCAATCTTTCATCAGGAAATCCATTTAAATGATAACCAAGGTGGGCAGGCGCATTGTGACCGGTAAAAATAGAAGCCTGGCCGGTAGCACTCTGAGGCAAACCATTAACACCCATTACAGCATCAAGGTCAATAAGCGAAGCATCTTTGCCAGTAAAGCCGGCTGCTTCAATAGTAAGATCCAGTCCGTTCAAAAGGCTAGAAATACCGGGAGTTTTATTATCAGTAAAAGGGTTCCCCGGCTCATTTGGGCCAAGTCCTATTCCGTCAACAAATATAAAAAGCAGGCGCAAGTTAATGCCTCCGTCTTATTCCTCTGTTTCATCATCACCGGGAACATCATTATCAGGATCTTCTTCAGGCTCCTCAAACTCAAAGTCTTCAGGATCAAATTCAACTTCCCACTCTTCCGGACGCTCGCCCAGGTCCACTTCGACTTCTCTTCTATCGCCGTCACGGTAAAATGTCACTACCGTAGTATCCCCGGGATAATAGTCCAGCAGTCGATCAAAGAGCTGTGCTATATACTGTATTTCCCGACCATCCATGGCTACAATAACATCTCCTGCCTGTAAACCGACTTCTTCTGCAGGGCTATCCGGCGCAATATCAAGGATTAAAACACCATTATCAGGCTCTACGTCGCTGAAAAGAGGCCAGTCATCTACCACCACTCCAAGATGTGGCCGGATCACCCTGCCATGCTCAAGGAGATCATCAACCACTCTTTTTACAGTGTTACTTGGGATGGAAAGACCAATGCCCTCGACACCCATTAAAGAAATTTTTGCAGTATTGATCCCGATGATTTCACCTTCAAGATTAACCAGCGGCCCTCCACTGTTACCGGGATTTACAAGTGCATCAGTTTGCACAAAAGAGTAAGCAAAATCACTACCGGGAAACCTGACCTGGCGATCAACAGCGCTGACTATACCTGCAGTTACCGTCTGCTGAAAATATCCAAGTGGATTTCCGATGGCGGCTACAGTTTCTCCTACTCTTAGCTGTCCTGAATCCCCAAGCGACATTGCAGTTAAACCGGTTTCATCAATTTTAAGCAGGGCAAGATCTGTTAACGTGTCTTCTCCGACAATTTCTGCATCATATCTCCCTTTATCGGGAAGCAGAACAGAAATACTGTCTGCACCTTCAATTACGTGGTGATTAGTTATTATGTGACCGTCAGAAGAAATGATCACACCGGAGCCAGACTCGGCAGGCTCTAAGCTTTCTTCGCCAAAACGGCTTACAAACACCTGCCTGCTCACCCCAACAACTGCAGGCATTACTTCTTCTATCACCTCAATAATGCAGGGTGATGCAGCAGGCTGCAGCTCAGGGTCAGGCACCTCTGCTTCTTCTTCGGGATCAGTTTCAACTTCTTCCTCAGCAACCGGCGGTCCAGTTACTTCTGGAGCAAGAAAGTAAACGAAAAGCCCGTAAATGAGAGCTGCTCCAACAATAATACCAAGCAGACCAAAAGCCAGGTAGCCAATCAATGACCAGAAGCCTCCACGGTTTGTGTTTTTATAATAATTGTTGTGGTCCATAAGATATACCTCCTAATAAATACAGTGTAGCTCACACAACAGATATCGTAAAGAGCTTGCGGTAAAAGTATATTAGTAGACTCTATTAAAAGCTATCCAGAATGCAGGTTTAAAATACCGTCATCAGAGGTCCGGTATATCTCTGCACCAAGCTCAATTAGCTTCTGTTCAAATTTATCATAACCACGATCAACGTGCTCCACTGCACTGATCTGACTTTCTCCGTCAGCGGTTAATGCCGCTATGATTAATGCAGCGCCGGAACGCAGATCGGTTGCTGTAACAGGCGCTCCTGACAGGGGAACTCCACCCTCAATCAAAGCAGTCCGGCCTTCTACCTTAATCCTGGCACCCATTCTTTTTAACTCATCTACATGGTTAAATCGCCCGTCGAAAACATTTTCTGTAATAACGCTTAAACCTTTGGCAGCTGTAAGTAATACCATGCCGGGTGGTTGAAGATCGGTCGGAAAGCCTGGATAAGGAAAAGTTTTTAAATCCGAGGGCACAAGGGGAGAAACATATTCCACTGTGATTGATTCGGGTTCAACTTCGACCTTGCCTCCAATTTCAATAATTTTAGCTGTTATGGCTTCAAGGTGCTTCGGAATAACATCTTCTACAGTTATTTTACCACCTGTTGATGCAGCAGCCATCATAAAAGTGCCTGCCTCTATTCTATCGGGAATTACAGAATGCACAGCCCCATTAAAGTTTTTAACACCTTCAATTCTGATCACATCAGTCCCCGCACCTTTGACAGAAGCTCCCATAGCATTTAAAAAGTTTGCCAGATCAACAATTTCCGGTTCCTTGGCAACATTCTCAAGAATAGTTTTCCCTTCAGCCGCCGCTGCAGCCAGCATTAGGTTTATTGTTGCTCCAATACTGACAACATCGAAATAAATTCTCGCTCCGGTTAATTTTTTGGCTGACAGTTTAATCATACCATGTTCAATGTTTATGTCAGCCCCAAGGGCGGTAAACCCTTTTAGATGCTGGTCAATTGGCCTCGGTCCCAAGTCACAACCACCGGGTATAGGAACTTCAGCCTGCCCAAACCGGCCCAGAAGGGAGCCCATAAAATAATATGAGGCTCTCATTTTTTTCACCAGGTCATAGGCAGGAGCTATTTTTGTTAAATTCCCCGGCTTTAATTCAATTGTGTCCCGGCCCCGCCGGCGGATTGAAACACCAAGGTTCTCAAGTATGTTGATCATAGTTCTTACATCTGTTATATCAGGCAGATTTTCAAGGGTTACCATTTCTGATGTCATAACTGCTGCGGGAAGCAGGGCAACTGCGGAGTTTTTCGAACCGCTTATCCTAACTTTGCCCGACAAGGTTTTTCTTCCCTTGACAATAAACTTTTCCATATTTACCTCCTGTAAGCTAAAATCTATCCTTATAAAAAACTCATCCCTTATAATATAACTTTTTTTGCATGAATGGTAGTTTTTTTCTAAGGCAGTTGTTCTGGCATAAAAGTATCAGCCTCGATATTTCCGGTAAAAGCATTAACGTAATGTAACATGTTTTCTCCAAGCTGAATTCTCCAAACAGGAGGTATTTCCCATTTTTCAGCCTCGTATTCTGCGCTAAAGTATCCTAATTCAACACTTTTAATATTTACCGGTTGTTCACTTGGCCCCAGCAAATCAACAAGGTTAGCCAGGGCATCAGTTGCTGAGATTACTTCCATTTCTCTGGGTGGAACCCTTTCAACCGGATTCAGCCAGGATATTTCTATCAAATCAAGAGCACCTGAATCGAAATAGGCCTGTAATTGGCTGGCATAAATGGGTTTGCCATCCAACAATCTGTGGTACTTTAGAACAATCTTTTCTGAATCCGTTACTTCCATGCGGTCATATGCCAATCCTTCCGGCATAATAAGTTCTTCACTAATAAATGACTCCAGTTTATCCTTTAACTGCTCTTCATCCGGTTCATTTCCATTGTAACCAAATTCAAGGGAGGGCTCAAATGTAATCCTTATCAAGCCACCCGGGTAGACATAGGCTGTCTTGTTATCTACCTTGTAAGCGGTAGCATTCTCCGCCTCTACAATTCCGGCGCCCTTTTTAATAAACAGCTGTAAAATGTCACCCTGAAAGCCGACTGCAGGCGCTACCGATAAAAAATCGCCGACTTTTACCGAACGATCAAGGGGTGTTTCCAGATTGTAATTATTCTCATTCAGGAAAGCTTCTGTTTCCTGTATATCTTCTGCTGTAACAGCTACGGTTGTCAGGCGGCCAAAGTCAGGCCAGAAAAGGTGGTAACCCAAAAAAAGGTTTAGTCCGGTAAAAGCAATGATCAATATAGTTTTGGCACGACCGAGATTCACAACAAATCCTCCTCCCTGAGCGGTTCCAATTCAAAGGCAGAAAGAATAAACTGTTCGTTATTAATTGTAATTAACCATACCGGCTTGCCGGTATAGCCCGATTGAGATGTTATTATAGCATAACCAAGGTAAATATCTTTGAGAATTATTAAGCTGGCTCTATCAGGAAACCCTTCCTGGTATTGGCTTACAGCTTTCTCAAGAGCCTCATTCCAGGAAGCTGCGGGGGTTAACCCGTTTTCCGGGACAATTGGGTTTTCGACTTCAAATAATGACCTTGCATAATGAATCAAACCGCTATCATTATATAATGCCCGAGTCGATTGGCTTATGAGTATAGGATACCCATCCAGGTAGGCTTGCCACTCTGCACTGTAATGAGTAGTATCCCCCCAACCTGACAGCTCCAGGGCTTCAAGGCGCATGCTATCCGGCCAGCCACCATGATAGCTGATCAGACTGCTGCTGGTAACAAGGGCTTCACTATAAGCTGATGTGGCTTGCCCTTCTTCAAATCGGGGCGCTGAATATTCCAGGCCGGTGTCTGTTAAACGCAGGCCCCTTTCACCATCAGTATAGATCAAACCTCCTTCTTTTTCCTCTATAACCCTGGCCATGCTGTAGTCAACAAAGAAAGTTTTCAGAATTAAGTCCTGGTCTAATGTCTCGGGCCGCATGTTATACTCACCTATAAATACTGTCTCAACCGGAATATAAATAGTTTCTTCTACCTCCAACCGGGAAACTCCATGATCTGCCAACAACTCATCCGTCAAAACAACTGAAGCAACTTTATTATCTACCTGAATATTATCCATAAATTCAGCAAACTGCTCAGCTTTCCCGGGAGGCAGCAATAAGTTAAGTTTGTTATTATTTGAGTCAGACAATACCAACCGAAAATTATCATTAACAGCATATAAATCTACCTTTTCAATTTCACTGTAATCCACTTCATTAAGCCATGGCTGATCTTCACCTACAGGCAGATTAGGCTGCATATAATATGAAAGCAGATGCCTGGAGTCTGAAGGCACCTCATCTTCATCAATTAAAGCATCTAAACTGATTTGCTGTAAGGTAATTGACAGCAAATTCCACATTTGATCAAAGTCGGGACTGCCTTTTTTATAAACATAAAGCTCTCCTTCGTTATGGAGTGCGATTTTTTTAGGCTCGATAACCCTCTCCAGCTCCCGCGGTTGTTCTACAACTATTCTTTCATATATATCCTGCTCTAAAACCTGAGCCGGTACTTGACCATACCAGAGCTGGTAAGTCAGCAAAAGACTCAAACCAACAAGGATAAAAAGCAGTATGCTTTTAACTGTTTCGATCATTTTTTCATTCCTTATTTTCCGTTATAACGTGGCAGGGTAAAGTTTACGACAGTCCCACTACCCTGCTTACTTTCTATCCAGATTGAACCGCCGTGGCTTTCTATAACTTTACGGGCAATAGACAGGCCAAGGCCGGTCCCCCCGAAGTCACGGCTGCGCGTTTTCTCAACCCTGTAAAAACGTTCAAAAACTTTTGGCAGTTCTTCTTCAGGAATACCGCTGCCGGTATCCTCAACTGAAACCTTGATAAGGCTGCCTTCATCAGATGCTCTGATGTAAATAAAACCGCTGGGTGGAGTAAACTTAACGGCATTGTTCAGCAGGTTTGAAAATACCCGCACCACTTTATCCCTATCTACATACGCTACAGCACTGCCAGGCTCTATTTCAAGCGTTATCGTGGGGAATGAAACTTTAAGCTTTTGTCTCAACTGTTCAACTGCTTCATTTGCCAACCCGTAAAGATC
>SLBE01000004.1 GCA_007126465.1 Syntrophomonadaceae bacterium
CCTGATTTTGGCTTAACTTCAGGCACTGTATTCGGTTTAAAATGCGGTCCGGTTTTATTGACCATCCTCAGTGTTACCTCCCTCTACCCTGATTACGGAACTTAAAGCATACTCTTGTTCACCAATTGTCAGGAGCGGGCCGGTACTGCTGAAATCGATAGCGCTGACTGTTCCGTTAACTGTTCCGCCATCATAGCCGCGCACTTCAATCTGCTGATTTAACAGGTTTAATGCCTGCTGCTTATCCTGGGATGCAGCATGTTTTTCAACTGTATCCTGAAGCTGGATTACCTGCTCAAGCAGGGTAAACATACTGAGCTGGGTGATCATTTCCCCGGTATCCTGTCCCTCAGACATGGGGTCCTGGTAGCGCAGCTGGGTAACAAGCAGCTGCAGGAACATGTCTGTATCAAACTGCTGGTTTGGCACCTGTTTTCTTGTTCCGGCTATTGAATAATCTGCTGCCTGTGATCCGGCTGCTCCGGTTATATCAACCATACGATTTACCTCCTTCACGCCCAGAAATCTATTCCACTGCCCGCATCATCGGGCGGTATTTGCTGAGGCGGTGGTTCTCTTTCCGCGCTTCTTCTTTCATCTCCTTCAGCCTCGCCAAACTCTGTTTTACCTGAACCTTCCCGGTCGCCGGGCCGGTCAAAGCCTTCATATCCTTTTCCGGCAGTAGAAACATCAAGCTGATCAAACTGGATATTAACTAAATTCATCCGCTGGCGCAGCTCGGTAATACTGCTTTCAAGAATTTCCCTGGCCAGGGGAGTTTCAGCAATAATCGAAGCAGAAAGTCTGCCTTTACTGGAAAATACGCGAACAGTTACCTCTCCCAGTTCAGGCGGATGCAGGGTAACCCGCATTTCTGCCGGGTTATTACCGCTCTCACGCAGATAGGTCATGTTGCCCTGGAGCTGCTGCATTACACTTTCGCGCAGGGTGGCACCCTGAGTATTAAGCATCCGGTTTCCCTGCAGGGCTTCATCGCCTCTAATCGTTGATTGCTGGGCGATACTCTGATCCTGAGTCGGGCTAACATTCGGAGGCCTTTGCAAGTTAGTTTCAGGCCGACTGCTTTCACTTCTGCCTGAATTCAGCCCCGTATCCTGGCGGGCATTGTTAGCTCTTGCTGCTTCTTTTTGCTCTGTGCTTTTTTCAGAGCCTTGTTCAGCCAGAACTTTCGCGCTTTTTCCTTCTTCATTGCTCACTTTAACTGCTTTTTCCGGCTTTTTTCCGGCACCTTCAGTTCTTTTTGCTTCCAATTCTGCTGCCTTGCCTTTTAAATCAGCCTGTTTCTCAGCGGTTTGGCCCGAGGAGTCCTTTTTAGAAGCGGCACCTTTTTCAGCATTTTTTCCGGCTTCATTTGCCTTATCGCTATTTTGCACCTTAACCACTTTTTCTTTAAGCAGAGCTTCATTTTCGGCAAAGGCTTTTTTTGCTTTAAGATCTACTTCACCTTTTGCTTCACCCTTAATTCCACTTACCTCTGCTTCAGGCTTCTTTGCAAGGTTCTCATCTTTCGCTTTCAAACTGCCCTCTTGTTTAACCTGCTGCTCAATCTTCGCGGCCAGCTCTTCTTTAAAAACCCCAGTGCTGATTTTGTCACCCTTAAGTGCAGCAATTATTTTTCCTTCCGTAAGCTTCCCATCTTGCTGTTCCAATTTTGCTGTTAGCTTCTCTACAGCTTCCTGGTCGGATTTGAACAGGGCCAACATAAGCAGTTCCAGCTTTTCTTCCAGTTCAGCGCCTTCGATATTATTCTTTTCATTTTCAGGTATCGTTTGATCAGCGATAGGCCGATCTTCAGTACTACCCGAAACTGCAGCGAACTCTTCGTTTTTGGACATGCCCGAGCTTGTGCTGTTTTCCTTAGATCCGCCCGTTAAGGCTTTGTCCAGCACAGCAGCAAACTCACCATTGCCCTTGCCCGAGCCGGAAGAGCCTGAACCGTTTAAAGCTGTATCAAGCTGTTCGAGTATAACCTGGTCTACTTTCAATTTAATCACCTCCTTTCCGGTTATAAGTATTCAGGACTATTTCATCGATAAGATTTCTCTCTCTTACCTGTTCCTGGCGACTGTGCTCCACCCTTGCTTTATCCTGTAATATTTCGAGCATCTTTTTTTTCTGCCAGCATTCGCGGGCTACCCGGCGCTGCTCCTCCACCCGGCTTTCAGACTTATTGCACTCCTGAAACTGCCGGTGCATGCGGTTTTCAAGCAGATCATTGTACTCCTGGGTCACCTTTAGGGTAGATAGCTCCACATCCCGCTGAGTTTGCTCCCGCCATCTATCAAGCACTGATTCCTCTTCCTGTTTCAAGCCGCTTAAACGGGCCCTTTCCAATTCAAGGGCCATATGTCGAACTCCAAGCTCCCGCTTGGCCTCTTCTTCCTGGATGTTGCGAAAACCAAGCAGGCGCTGCAACCTGAAATCAAAAGAACTCATTTAGAACTACCTTTCACTTTTACAGTTAATAAGTTACCCTCTCCAGCTGTCCGATTGTATCAGTCAGGTCAAAACTTTCTTCCGGTTCCTGCTTTAAAAACTTCAGTAGTTCAGGTCTTTTTTGAATAGCACGGTCAATTTCCGGCTGTGAACCGGCTGCATAAGCTCCAATATTAATCAGATCTTCCATCGATTCATAAGTAGAAAGTAATTTTCGTGCTTCACCTGCCAGGCCCCGGTGTTTTTCATTAACCAGGTTCAACATCAGGCGGCTGTTTGAATTGAGAACATCAGCTGCCGGAAAATGATTCTGTGAAGCCAGTTTCCTCGAAAGAACTATGTGCCCATCAAGCACACTGCGCACAGCATCGGTTATCGGCTCGGTAAAATCATCCCCATCGACAAGAACATTATAAAAACCGGTAATGCTGCCGTCTCTTGATGTTCCAGAGCGTTCAAGGTAGCGGGCTATCAGGGCAAAAACTGAAGGGGTGTAACCCTTGGTTGATGGTGGTTCCCCTACTGCCAGGCCAATTTCGCGCTGGGCCATACAAAGCCTGGTCACAGAGTCCATCATAAAAATAACCTTGGCCCCACAATCACGATAATATTCTGCGATGGTAACTGCGACCATTGCACCCATTACTCTTTCCAGGGCCGGCCGGTCGGAAGTAGCAACAATAACCACTGATCTTTTGAGCCCTTCTTCCCCAAGATCGCAGCGGATAAAATCTCCAACTTCACGACCTCTTTCACCTATAAGGGCAATCACATTTACGTCAGAAGCGCTGTGACGGGCAATCATGCCTAAAAGAGTACTCTTACCTACCCCACTGCCGGAAAAAATACCAACTCTTTGACCTTCCCCACAGGTAAGCATTCCATCAATAACCTTTACTCCGGTCTGAAGGATAGATTCAATCGGTTTTCGCTCCATCGGGTTAGGAGGTACATTATTTACCGGATATTCTTCGCCTTCATCAGAATTAAGCGGAGGTAGCCCGCAGTCGAGCAGATTACCGAGACCATCGAGGACTTTTCCTTTCAGGTTTTCACCGACCCGGACAGAAAAACTTTTTCCTGTCGGTTCAACTACACAGCCCGGAGCTATGCCATGCAGCTCTCCCAGGGGCATCAGCAAACTACATTTCTCCCTGAATCCTACTACTTCAGCTATAAAAGCTGTACCGCTGGTTGAGTGTATGTAACAGATTTCTCCGATAAAGGGGCGGATCCCGCTGACCTCAATGACCAGACCGATCACCTGGCGGACCTTACCTTTAATCCTACCGCCCGATTGAGTCGATAACCTGGATAAATATTTTACGTTACAGGCTTCAATGCCGGTCATAGGTGGAGACACCTTCCTCAATTAGCCTATTTTCTTCATTACGCGCTATTTTCAAAAGCATTTCCTTTAGCTGTTCTTTTTCCTCATCAATCAAATATTCTACAACTCCGCTCTCTGATTCAACCCGGCAGCTGCCGCGGGGAAGCTGCGGATCCGGCAGGATCTCAAGTTTATTGATGTCAGGATACTCTTTCTTTAACGAAACACTGTATTCAAGACACTTTTCAAAATCAGTGGGATTAACATACAGGTCAACCTGGTTGCCTTCGTTTAACATGTTTATTGTTTCACGGGCAATGGAAGTTATGGTTTCAGGCTCCAGGTCAAGCTGCCTGTATACCAGTCTTTCGGCCACAGCCATGGCCAGCTCGACTATTTTCCTTTCAGAAGAGGCGATAATTTCCTTTGAGCGCTGTCTTGCTTCACGCAGGGTCAAATCAGCTTCTCTCAGGCCGGCATCTATTTTTTCTTTCTTTGAACGGCACTCTTCCTCAGCCCTGGCTAATCCCTGCTCGTAACCGTCCTTTACACACTTCTCGAATCTTTCTTCTAGCAGCTTTTCCGCCTTACTGATAATATCTGCCTCAATATTTTTCCTGTTTTTACTCCCTGTCTGTAAAGTATTTTTTCCACTGTTGCTGCCCGGTTCTATATTTTTTTCTTCCAGCTCAGAGTCCGACTCAAAGTCCTCTTCAAAGACCTGGCCCGACTCATCCAAGCTGTTTTCATCAAGGTCGGGATCAGACCAAAAAGCAACCTCATCATTGTCATGATCAGCGCTGGCAACTTGCTCATACTGGAGCTCATCCTCTATGGAACTTAGCTTAAGACTAAGTTCTTCAGACTCGTAGCTGCAGTCACCGAAAATTGACGGTTGTTTATAAACATTTTTAAGCGATAATGGCATCGTCGCCACCCCGTGATATGATAATCTCTCCACTTTCATCCAGGCGCCTGATTACCGCAACGATCCTTTGCTGCGCCTCTTCTACTTCACGCAGCCGGACAGGCCCCATAAAATCCATATTTTCCTGCAGTATTTCCCCTGCTCTCTTTGAAATATTCCTGAATATTTTAGTCTTTACTTCATCACTTGACCCCTTCAAAGCCATGGCAATATCGTTATTATCAAGGTCGCGGACAACCCTCTGAATTGAAGCGTCATCAAGATTGATAATGTCATCAAAGATAAACATCTGCTGCCTGATTTCTTCAGCCAGTTCAGCATCTTCTTTTTCAAGCTCTTCCAGGATCAGTTTTTCAGTGCCCCGATCAACATTATTGAGAATTTCAACTATAGCACCAATGCCACCGGCTGCAGTAAAATCCTGCTGGAAGATTGTTGACAGCCGTTCTTTCATAACACTTTCCACACCCTTGATAATCTGCGGGGAGGTCCTCTCCATAACGGCAATGCGCCTGGCAATATCACTTTGAATCTCCTGGGGCAGCTCTGCTAAAACTGTTGCCGCCTGGTCGGAGTCCAGGTAAGAAAGGATAAAAGCAATCGTCTGCGGGTGTTCCTGGCCGATCATATTGACCAGCTGCTTGGCATCTGCGTTACGGACAAATGTAAAAGGCTTGACCTTGCTTGATTCTTTCAGTCTTTTCATTAAGTCGGCAGCTTTCTGAGTGCCAAGGGTTCTCTCCAGTATTTCCTGGGCATAGTCATAGCCACCGTCAACCATATATTTTTGAGCTTCATGAATTGCACCGAATTCATTTAAAATTTCATCCAACTGCTCTCTTTCCACCCTGGTCGTATTGGCAATTTCCATACTGATTTTTTCAATTTCTGCCTCGTTAAAATGCTTTAAAATACTGGCAGACATAGTAGGACCAAGAGCAAGCAGGAAGACCGCTACTTTTCTCAAGCCGGATATTTTTTTAGTTGCGATCATAGTTGGATTATTCCTCCGCTAACCAAGTTTTAAGCAAACCGGCCACACTTTCAGGTTCTTCCTGGGCCAGCTTGCGAATAGCTCTTGCCTTACTTTCAGCTTCCCCGGGTTCCAGCTCTTCTGTATCTGCCATGGCCCTGCTTTCAAGCTCCTGCTCGAGGGCCATTGCGTCTAAATCACGTTCTGCTTCGGCCCGCCGCTTTGCCCTGGCACGTAATATCAAGAATATGACAAGGAGCAGCAGTAACAGGGCTGCTGCTCCGATAATCAACCAGGATAGCGGTACCGGCAATTCTTCAATTGGCGCTGCGGGCACCGGATCTTCAATCCAGGTTGTATCGAAAGGCATGATCTGGACAGTTACAGCATCGCCGCGAGCTTCATCAAAACCGACCGCAGAATTTATTAACTGCTCCACCTGCTCTTCGAGGAAAGGATCATTAGGATTATTATTACCATTGTCAATCATTACTGCGGTCGATAAGCGCACAATTTTCCCGGGGGCAGTTTCAATATATTCACGTGTCTCACTTATTTCATAGTTAACAATTTCTTCTTCCAGGAGGTAGCTGGAATCACCGGCTGCTCCCACTACCGCTGCCTGACCGGGGATATTTGGTTCTCCCACTTCTTCAGCCGGAGGCCCGATGTTTTCAGATTCTTCACGTATAATATGGGTAGACCTGGGGGCTGCATTTTCTCCATCATAGACAATGCTGGTCTGCTCCCTTGTATCAAAATCCATTTCGGCAGAAACCATGGCCACGGCACTTCCAGGCCCATAAACCTGCTCAAGGATTGAACGCAGCCTTTGTTCAAGTTCAGCTTCAAAAAGACGCCTCATCTGGAATTGATTCTCCACAATGCTCGATGTAGATAAATCTTCCAGTGCCGCAAAGGCATCATAAAGAACATTACCGTTGGCATCGACAATAGATACATTCTCAGGGAGTAAACCTTCAACGCTGCCGGCAACAAGACTCAATATGCCTCTAACCTGGGTATCACTTAATGAAGTAAGGGGGCTAAGCCTGAGGAATACCGATGCAGATGGGTCTTTTCTTTCCCTTATAAAAACGCCCTCTTCGGGCATAACAAGATGAACCCTGGCCTGATCCACTGCATCAAGGCTGGTAATAGTGCGGCGCAGCTCTTCTTCCAGGGCGATCTGCATCTGGACCCTGCGTTCGAAATCGCTGGCAACCAATCCTCCATTTTCAAAGAGGGCAAATCCGATTCCCTGGGCATACAGGTCGGGTGAAAGTGAAATGCGCAGGCGATCGCGCTGTTCTTCAGGGACGAGGATTGTTGTCCCATCATCCGCCAACTCATAATTTACGCCCATTTCATCCAGGGCCGCTGCAACCTCACGAGCCTGAACAGGATCGAGGCGTCGATATAAAACCTCTTTATCGGCTGGATTGGCTGCACTGACAGACAACATTATAATTAGCCCAACAGCGATAGCTGTTACAGCAATGATGCCCACGCGGGCAGGAAGATTAAGATTATGCCACAGGCTCGTTAAAATTCCCCTGTCTTCACTGTCAGTTTCCCCGGTAGAAGCATATGTTCCTGATCTTTCGAAACCCTCAGTTGGTTCAGATGTTTGTTCGTTTTTTTCTTCAGCCAAAGCAGCTACCTCATGAATGTTATTTTTTCGCTTGTATTATCACTTATTCAATTTTTATAATTTTATCCTTGATTATATTTGCATCCTTGACACTTCCTGGTAGGCCTGCAATACCTTATTAACAATCTGGGTAGTTAACTGCAGGCTCAGCTGAGCTTCTTCCGCTTTAATCATAACCTGGTGTAAGCTTTCCAGGTCCCCGGTTAAAAGATGGTCAACAGCCTGATCTGCATCAAGCTGCGTTTGATTAACATTGGCCAGTGCACCTCTTAGCATCTCGGCAAAACCATTATCATTCCCGACCTTATCGCGGTCATTAAAAATCAAGCTGCGGTCTACAAGTGAATTAATACCTCTGCCGGTTATCTCATTCATTACCGGTTACCCCCTATCGGCCTATTTCAAGCGCTTTCATATAAAGGCTTTTTGCAGTTTGAACAACGGTGGTATTGGCTTCATATGAGCGATGGGCCGTAATCAAGTCAGTCATCTCTTTGGCCAGCTCTATATTTGGATACATAACATAACCATCTTCCTGGGCATCAGGATGTTCAGGATCGTAAACCATCATCGGATCCCGCTCATCGGCAATAATTCTATCCAAACGCACACCCTGTCCCGGGTTAGCTCTTGTCTGCTGCTTGCTGGGGACAAATGGTTGTTCTATTCTGCGCCGGTTCCAACTATCAGCCAGATCTTCGGCAAAAGCAACGGTACGACGCTGATATGGGCCACCTTCAACAGTCCTTGTAGTGTTCATATTAGCAATGTTACCGGCTATAGTATCCAGCCTGGTTTTTTCCGCAGTCAGAGCGGAACCGGAAATACGAAAATCAGGAAACATGCTCATTTATTAGCGCCTCCCTTCGTTTATAACAAAGCGCCAGTTATTGAACCTGGTTGTCAACTGTTGAACGTAAGTATTGTAACGCAGCTGATTACTTACCATGTTTAACATATCACGTTCAATGTCTACATTGCTTCCATCGATTCTCCGGATTGTTGTTGTGTCTTGCTTAATCTGAGGTGTAATATCTTGCGGAGATTGTGGTAAATGCCTTTCATGAGTTCTGGCCAGGGGTACCTGCATATCCTGTCTGACATTAAACAGCTGATCTTCAAAAGAGACATCGCTACGCTGGAAACCGGGAGTATTTAAATTAGCCAGGTTGTTAGCTGTAACCCGCTGGCGCATTGAGGCAGCATCCAGCCCTTTCATCAGAACTGAGGTTGTATCATCCCGAAAAAAAGACACCCTTGCACCTCCCAGCGATTCAGAATATAAAAAAGAGGCCGCCGTTAAGGCTGCCTCCTGGTAAATAGCTATTTGGGATGTTTCCCCTAAACTAAAGACCGGCAACCTGGCAATCCGACGTTTACGGACCCATGGTTTTGCGCCCCCGTATTTCTACGAGTTTGCCCTTAACAGTCTAAATAATTAAAAAACAGTTTAATTGTTAAGCATTGATTACTAAGTGTTAACAGAGTATAACAAACTTTAAATGAACAGGTCAAGTCAATTTTTAAAAAAGAATTATTAATTCTACTATTTTTTACCTTGCTCTAAGATTTCTTTCTACGGCAAAATGGTATTTCCTTCTTTTTATAAATATTTTTTTCTTAATAAAGATTGTTAGCGGGAAATGATAATTTAGAAGAATGTATAGTTAGTTTATGTAGTGTAAATTATAAGAGAAGTGAAGCTTGCTAGCACTCTTTTTTCACAAAAAGCTCTTCACCGGACCCAGGGTTGCCATAGGCCCGCAAAACCCGCCTGCCGGAACTGGCCCTCCCGATAGCCCGGCCGGTTTCCTGGATAACACTTTCGAGGAGCATACGATTATTTTGCCGCTCTTCTCTGACATGGGCAATCACCCGGGCCAGTTCCCCGGCCTGATCAGGGTCAAGGCTTTTAGCTGAAAGCATTTTTTCGGAAAGATCACCTAGAATATTATCAATTGATAGCCCGCACTTCTCCAGGTTACCTTCCTGCAGTGACAGGATGGCTTCACGTTCCTGTTTTAATAACAACTCCAGGCTATTGAATTTTTTTAACAGCTCATCATATACCTGTTTTTGATAAACTGTCTTTTTGTTATTTTTATCTCTACTAATATTTTTCACTTCCCCTGCTTTCAATTTTCCGGACCTGCTACAGTGTC
>SLBE01000215.1 GCA_007126465.1 Syntrophomonadaceae bacterium
CTGTCTTGGCTGCTTGCAGGTGGACGATGGCCAGCAGGGCGAAGTAGCTAATCACTGCCGGTAATGCTGCTGCAATGGCAATCTGCCAGTATGGTATGCCTGTAAATTCGGCCATTATAAAAGCGGCAGCGCCCATAATCGGGGGCAGAAACTGCGCGTCGGTAGAGGCGGCTGCTTCTACGCCGCCGGCAACTTCCGGCGTAAAGCCGGCTTTTTTCATAACTGGAATAGTAATTGACCCGGTAACCACAGTATTGGCAACTGAGCTGCCGATAATGCTGCCCATAAAACCGCTGGCCATAACCGCAGCCTTGGCCGGACCACCCCTGAATCTGCCCATCGTGGAAAAAGCCAGCCGCACAATATAAAGACCGGCCCCTGAAGTTTGAAAGAAAGAACCAAAAAGAACAAAAATAAAAACAAAGGTTGCGCTGACCCCAATCGGGATACCAAAAATTCCGGTATTGGTAATATAAAGATCATTGATAACCCTGGTTAAACGGTAACCACCATGTCCGATCAAGGCTGGATAGTATTGACCGAGGAAAGGATATGTCAAAAAAACAATTGTGACAATAGGAAGAATTAATCCAAAGGCGCGGTGTGCCGCCAGTAATATTAAAAATATGGCCAGCCCGCCCATTACCAGGTCTGTTGTTGTAGGAGCGCCTATTCTCCAAACCAGGTCATCAAAATAATAATATACATAGAAGATTGATAAAAACCCGCCGGCTGCAAGCAGCAGATCATACCAGGGTACTTTCTCATATTCAGCGTCGTTTTTTTTGTTAAAGGGAAAATAAAGAAAGCATAAGGCAAGACCTACAGACAGGTGAGCAGATCGTTGCAGCATAGCAGTCAAAAGACCGGTTCCAGCGGTATATAAGTGGAAAAAAGACCAGAGCACCCCAATTATGAAGATTATGGTAGCCAGGTTGCCTCCCGGGGTGCGGACCCTGCCTTCATCGACTATGTCACTGAGATCCATTTCTTTACTTTGCTTAATTTCTTCTTCAATGCTTACTTTGCTCAAAATTAAATCACCTCTAACCTTCTATTTACGGGTACAGGGCGTATGTACGCCCTGTACCCGTTGGGTAGAGTTAGCAATATACCTTAGTAGCTCATACCTTCTTCGTCAAAGAATCTTTCAGCGCCCGGATGAAGTGGTACTGACATGCCATCAAGGGCAGTATCCAGGGTTACCAGCTGGCCCACATCGTGTGCGCCGTGTATAACATCAATATTGTCAAAAATACCTCTCATGAAGTCGTAGACCAGGTCTGCATCAAGGTCTTCGCGGGTTACAATCATGGAAAGCACGGCAATTGTATCTGCTTCCGGCACATCGCTATATGTATCTCCGGGAATGGTGACGCTGGCATAAAATGGATAGGTGTCAATTAAGGTTTCAGCAATATCGCCGACAATGTTAACCAGGTAGATATCTGTCATGACAGAAAGCTCGTCAATTACCGAAGCGCCGATACCAACAGTAAAGAAGGCAGCATCCACGCGGCCGTCTCTTAAGAAATCGGCTGCTTCGCCTGCTTCCAGTCGCTCGGCCGATCCAAGATCATCTTCACTTAAGCCTGCAGCTTCGAGTACCTGCAGGGCATTTACTTCAGCGCCACTGCCAAGTGGCCCTAAAGCGACATTTTTTCCGGCCAGATCGGCAGGAGACTCAATCCCCGATCCGGCAGCTGCTACCAGCTGAACGGGCTCAGGGTAAAGGACGAACATTCCGCGCATATTTGCAACCGGATTGCCTTCAAAAGCTTCGCCTTCACCATGAAAAGCATAGTAAGCCACATCATTTTGGACGATAGCCATATCAAGGTCGTGGCTGCCAATCATTCTTGAGTTAACAGCTGATGCACCCGAGGACTCGACAGTAAGCGAAATATTGTCAATGCTGGTGTGTGCAATGCGGGACATTGCTCCGGCCAGGGGATAATAAACTCCGGTTACCCAGCCTGCACCCATATTAACCCTTGTAACATCGCTTACCGGCTCATCAGGCTCAGGTTCCTCATCTACCGGCTCATCAACTTCAGGCTCATCCACATCAGGTTCTTCCGGGACAGCTTCTTCCGCGCAGCCACTAACGGCAAAAAGGCTGACCACGAATAAAGCAACAAGCATAAAGATAAACGCATTATTTCTTCTCATAATTTGACCCTCCTTAGATAAATAAAAGCAATATGCCGGGCAATATCATCAATCTCAAGAAAAAAATCATTCCACCTCCTGTTGACACTTAGTCACATTGCCCGGGCAATGATATTATTAAATATTTCAACTTTTGTGTCTAATTTCCTGCTTTTTTATATCAGCATAGTGTTAAGATTTATTAACATTGTAACTGCCGGGCCTGTTAATTAAGTTCAACTAAGTCGGATCCTAATTTTGCACGCAGCGATCAGAAAGCTAAGGCGCTGCAGCTCCAGCCTAAACGATCAGCGGGCACAGTTTTCTTAAGCAGGCTGTGCAGCAACTGCATATTGAATTTATTGGCCGAAACTATTTACCTTGGTGCAGATTCATGATTTAATTAATTAAATTCTTGCATATTAATGTTCTACTTTTGTTATCAGGAGGGAACGTGTTGCTGCTCAGATTGCTATTTCCTTATCTTTTGCTGGCTGTAATAATGTGCGGTTATATTTATGTTCGCTATAGAAAGCTGGGGCCCATTATAATGCGGGTTAATCGGGTCCTGTTTAGCCGTTACAATCTCGACTCCCTGCTTCTGATAATTATAATCAGCGTTGCTTCTTATTTTCTAAGCGGGCTTGATCTGCAAAATGTTCCGGCTGCGCAGGACAGCCTGGTTCTTGGCCCGTATACATATGCCTATTTCTACCTCGTGCTGATTATGACAGTTACCGCCCGTGAAGCTGAGAAACCGGCTATCCGGGAAAAAGGGATTTCAACCCCGCGGGGATTTTATACATGGGGAGAGATTACATCTTTTCAATGGACAAAAAACACTTTAAAAGTTTTCATTGAAAGAAACAACAAAAAAAGAAGTGAAATTTGGGAAGTTGAACCCTTAGACAAGAAGAAACTCGATCAGGTCCTTAAAGATAATGTCCGGAAAAGCTCAAAGCGTTCAAAAAAGAAGTCTCGCTAAAATTCGATATTCTCTTTCCCGAAACATTCATTTATGATAAAATTTAGCAAGTACAAATCTTTCCATTTTCTTTTATTCAAGAGGAGAGCTTATGAGCGATAGAGCGAATGTAATTCCGGTTAATATTTATGATGAAGTTAAGGTTTCATTTCTAGATTATGCAATGAGCGTGATTGTCAGCAGGGCCCTGCCAGATGTGCGCGACGGGCTCAAGCCCGTTCACCGCCGAATCCTTTATGCCATGGCAGAAATGGGCTCAACTCCTGACAAGCCATATCGCAAGTCAGCTCGTATTGTTGGTGAAGTACTGGGTAAGTATCACCCTCATGGTGATGTTGCGCTGTATGATACCCTGGTCAGGCTGGCCCAGGAATTTTCCACCCGTTATCCACTGGTTGATGGACACGGCAACTTTGGTTCCCAGGATGGCGACTCTGCAGCCGCCATGCGCTATACTGAAGCACGCCTTTCATCGATTGCCGGTGAACTTCTCACGGATTTGAAAAAAGAAACTGTTAACTTCCGGCCCAACTTTGATGAAAGCCTGGAAGAACCAGTTGTCCTGCCTTCGCGCTTTCCAAACCTTCTTGCTAACGGTTCATCGGGTATCGCCGTGGGAATGGCAACCAATATTCCTCCCCATAACCTGAACGAGTTGATTGATGCAATTAAACACCTGATCGCATACCCGGAAGCATCCATAACCGATCTAATGAAACATATAAAAGGGCCCGACTTTCCCACCGGAGGAATTATTGTCGGGCATGAAGGGATTTACTCGGCCTACAAAACCGGGCGCGGTATAATCAAGGTGCGGGGGGTTGCGCAGATTGAGAAGAAAGATAAAGGGCGCAACCTGGTGGTTATTTCTGAACTTCCCTATCAGCAAAATAAAGCAAAGCTGGTAGAAAAAATAGCAGATATTGTAAAAGAACGTAAAATGGAAGGCATTACGGATCTGCGTGATGAGTCTGATCGGTCGGGCGTTCGTGTTGTCATGGAGATTAAAAAAGATTATGAGCCGCAGGTTATAATAAACCAGCTTTACAAGTTTACTACCCTGCAGCAGACTTTTGGCATTATAATGCTGGCCCTCGTAGACGGGCAACCCCAGGTTTTAACCTTAAAGCAAATGCTGGCTTATTACCTCGAACATCAGAAAGAGGTAATCAGGCGCCGCTCGGAATTTGATCTGAGGAAGGCTGAAGAAAGGCTGCATATTGTTGAAGGTTTGCTGATTGCCATGGACAGGCTTGATGAAGTAATTGCCCTGATCCGGGGCTCAAAGGATGTACAGACAGCCCGTGATGGTTTGATGAAAATGCTGGGTTTAACTGAAAAACAAGCCCAGGCAATTTTGGATATGCGTCTGCAAAGATTGACCCAGCTGGAAATATCCAAGCTGGTTGAAGAACAAAAGCAGCTGCATGAACGTATTGCTTTCCTGCGCAGAATCTTGGAAGATGATCAACTGGTATTGAATATCATCGGTGATGAGCTGGAAGTTATTCGCCAGAAGCATGGCGATGATAGGCGAACCCAGATCGTCGCTGATGAGGGCGATGTTGTTCTGACCGACTTGATCTTTCAGGAGGATGTGGTGATCACCCTGACCGATCGTGGCTACATTAAAAGACTGCCGCTGACCACATACCGCAGTCAGCATCGAGGTGGGCGTGGGATAATTGGTATTCAGACCCGTGAAAATGATCGTGTCGAGCAATGCCATGTTGCTTCGACCCACGATAAACTGCTCTGCTTTAGCAACAGGGGTAAAGTATACCTGCTGCATATCCACGAGATCCCGGAATCAGGACGCCAGTCCAGGGGGACTGCCCTGGTCAACCTGCTGCCCCTGGAGGAAAAAGAATTTATTACGGCGACCCTGCCGATAAATGAATTCAGTGACGATCGCTACCTTCTTATGGTAACTGCGCGTGGACTGGTTAAGAAAACTTCTCTTAAAGAATACAGGAATACCCGCAAATCAGGTTTAATCGCTCTTACCCTTGTTGGCGATGATGAACTTATCGCGGTTAGGATGACAGATGGCCAAAAAGAGGTTATTGTCGGAACAAGTGCCGGGCTTTTTGTCCGGTTCCCTGAAGACCAGGTTCGTTCCATGGGCCGGGCAGCCCGGGGAGTTAAAGCGGTTAAACTTGGTCCGGACGACAGGGTGGTTGGAGCCGATCTGGTTACCGGAGACCATCAACTGTTAATGGCTTCAGTAAAAGGTTACGGCAAAAGGGTAAAGGTTAGCGAATTCAGCTCACACCGGCGAGGCGGCAAAGGCATGATCGGGTTGAAAACAACCAGGAAAAGCGGCCCCCTGGCGGTGTTTATAGTAATCAGCGGGGTTGAGGAAGAGTTTATAGTTATCACGGCTAAAGGTGTGGTTAACCGGCAAAAAATTAAGCAGGTGTCGTTAATGGGCCGCTATGCCAGGGGCGTGACCCTGATCAGGCTTGACGAAAGCGACCGAGTGGTTAATCTAATCGGACTTGATGAGTAGCAAGTTTTTCAAATATAATAGAAATATTTAAGCAGCGGTAACTTATATGAGCCAAGTTAATAGAAAAATAGGCATAACAGACACTTCTCTTCGTGATGCGCATCAATCGCTCCTGGCGACAAGGATGCGGATTGACGAGATGATGCCAATCCTGGAAGTAATGGACCAGGTTGGTTACCACTCCCTCGAAGTCTGGGGCGGGGCAACATTTGATGCATGTATGCGTTTTCTTGATGAAGATCCCTGGGAGCGTTTGCGTAAGCTGCGCAAGAAACTTAAGAGCACCAAGCTGCAAATGCTGCTGCGCGGGCAGAACCTGGTCGGCTATCGCCACTACCCCGATGACGTCCTGGAAGAATTTATTAAAAAAGCAGTTTCCAACGGTATTGATATCATCCGCATTTTCGATGCCTTAAACGACCTGCGTAACATGGAAAAGGCCATTTCCCGGACCAGGGCTGAAGGTGCCCACGCCCAGGGAACGATCAGCTATACGATCAGCCCTTTTCACAGTATTGATTATTTTGTAAAACAAGGACAGGATCTGCGCAGTCTCGGGGCAGATTCAATTTGTATTAAAGATATGGCCGGGCTAATTTCTCCCTTTGATGCATATGAGCTGGTAGGGAAACTTAAAAAAGAAGTGGGCTTACCGGTACAACTGCACTGCCATTATACCAGCGGTATGGCTTCAATGGCCTACCTGAAAGCGGCAGAAGCCGGTGTCGATGTAATTGATACCGCTAACGCCGCCCTGGCCATGGGGGCCAGCCAACCGGCAACAGATACTATGGTTGCGGCTTTTCAGGGGACAGAATATGACACAGGCCTTGACCTTGAATTGCTTGTCCGGGTCAGTAACCACTTTAACGAAATAAGCTGTGGGTATGAAATCCCCAGGGAAGTTATGGGTGTCGATACCAATGTGCTCAGTTACCAGATACCGGGTGGTATGATTTCGAACCTGGCTTCCCAGCTGGCCGAACAAAAGGCAACCCACCTGTTTAAAGATGTTCTTGCTGAAGTGCCGCGGGTTCGGGAGGATCTTGGTTACCCGCCCCTGGTTACACCCAGCAGTCAGATAGTCGGAACTCAGGCGGTGGTTAATGTATTAACCGGCGGGCGCTATAAAATGGTATCCACAGAAATTAAAAATTATCTGCGCGGCTTATATGGCCGGCCGCCCGGTGAAGTAAACCAGGATCTTCTAAAAAAAGTGCTTAAAAATGAACAGCCAATATCCGGCCGGCCGGCAGATTTGCTAAAACCCCAGCTGGAAGAGGCAAGAGCAGAAATAAGCGAGTATATTGAACAGGATGAAGATGTCCTGTCTTATGTCATATTTCCCAATGTAGCCATTGACTTTTTTAAAAGGCGCCAGGGTTTGCTCCCGCCGTTGGAGCTGCCGAGCACCTGCAACACCCAAAAAAAAGCTGTTCACTCATCAGCCCAAAAAGCTGCGCAAAGCAGCCCTAAACTTGAGCTTTTACATTACATAGACGAGACTTTGCTATGGGGAGATGAAGATAACCCTGTATATCCAGCCGGTTAAGTCAAAAAGAGCCTTTTGTTATTGACACCCGGGGGGCTGAGGGCTATAATATAAGGCAATCTTTATAAAAGCTATGAAGGACAGGAGTAGGCAATGCGCCTTTTTCAGAGAGCCGGGTCAGCTGTAAGCCGGTAAAGGCAGTTGCTGAATGTCGGTCCGAAGCTGTCCGGTTGATAAGAACTCGTAGGCCGGGCCGGGTTGATACCGTTACCAGCATCGCAGAGCGAATAGATCTGTTAACAAGGACATGGTCTACTGTAAAAGGGTGGTACCGCGGAGGAAATCCCTTCGCCCCTTTGGGCGGGGGGCATTTTTATATCTTTATAGCACTTATCATTATTAAGAGAAGGGGCGAATCAGATGAACCGGATTATATTCATGAATGGCAAGCTGGTTCCGGAGCAGGAAGCGGTCATTTCTGTATTTGACCATGGTTATCTTTACGGGGACGGTGTTTTCGAGGGTATCAGGGCTTATAACGGACGAGTTTTTAAGCTTGAAGAGCACGTGCGCAGACTCTATGAGTCAGCTCACTCGATTATGCTGCCTATTCCCTACAGCCAGGAAGAAATGATAAAAGCCGTCGTTGATACGGTAAATGCTAACGAACTTACAGAAGCGTATATCAGGCTGGTAGTGTCTCGCGGTGTCGGTGATTTGGGGCTTGACCCAAGAAAGTGCAAAGAGTCACAGGTAGTAATTATTGCTGATAAAATTGTTCTCTACCCTGAAGAGCTATATGAAGAAGGGCTGACAGTAATTACCGTAGCAACCCGCCGAAACATCGCTGATGCTCTTGATCCCAAGCTTAAATCACTTAACTATCTTAATAATATTCATGCAAAAATTGAGGCGAACAGGGCCGGTGTGCTTGAAGCCCTGATGACAAACAGCCAGGGTTATATCAGCGAGGGAACAGGTGATAATATCTTTATTTACCGCAAAGGGAAGTTAATTACACCTCCGCCTTACCTCGGGATCCTGGAGGGTATCACCCGTGAAGCGGTAATTGAATTGGCCCGGCAGGAGGGTATCCCTTTGCAGGAAGCGCCTTTTACTCGTCACGATGTTTATGTTGCCGATGAATGCTTCCTGACCGGGACCGCTGCCGAGGTAATCCCGGTTATTGAAGCAGATATGCGTACTATAGGAACCGGCAAGCCTGGCCCGGTTACCCGCACCCTGATGGAAAAGTTCCGAGAGCTGACCCAGACCACGGGAACGCCGCTGTAAGGTAATCTTCAGCAGGCAGCCGTAATTAAGTATAGCTAAACAGATATGTATAATTAAAAATCCAGGGTCCCGGGTGTTGGATCCTGCCTTTTCAGGAGGTTTCTATTATTAATGCGCAGCCATAAAGTAACCAGGGGCCTGGAACGGGCCCCGCACCGTTCGCTTTTCCGGGCATCGGGCTTTCACCCGGAAGAACTCAAACGTCCCCTTGTTGGTATAGTTAATTCTGCCAACGAGATTGTGCCCGGCCACGTTAACCTGGACAAAATAGCAGAAGCCGTCAAAACCGGAGTCAGGATTAACGGGGGAACACCGGTTGAATTTTCGACGATTGCAATTTGTGACGGTATCGCCATGAATCATGCCGGGATGCATTACTCCCTGCCCAGCCGGGAAGTGGTAGCCGACAGTGTGGAGTTAATGGTAGAATCCCACTGCTTTGATGCCCTTGTATTTGTTACCAACTGTGACAAAATCACTCCGGGCATGATGATGGCCGCAGCCAGGTTGAACCTGCCGGCAATTATTGTCAGCGGTGGCCCGATGATGGCCGGGGATTATAATGGTAAAAAGATTGATTTAAGCAGTATGTTTGAGGGGGTAGGCGCAGTAAGATCAGGGCGCATATCTGAAGCAGAGCTTGCAGAGATGGAGGCAGAGGCCTGTCCGGGTTGTGGGTCCTGTGCCGGGATGTTTACCGCTAATTCCATGAACTGTATGGCAGAGGCCCTGGGTCTGGCTTTGCCCGGTAACGGCACAATCTCTGCAGTCAGTTCAGAGCGTATTCTGCTGGCTAAAGAAGCTGGAATCCAGGTAATGAACCTGCTGAAAGGCGGAGTTAAAACTTCCGACATATTAACCTCTGAAGCATTTGACAATGCCCTGGCTGTTGATATGGCCCTGGGCTGTTCGACTAATACCCTTTTGCATCTGACCGCACTTGCTCATGAATGCGGTTTCAAGCTGGATTTTAACCGGGTAAACGAGATTAGCAGCCGGACACCGCAGTTATGCCTTCTCAGCCCGGCCGGACCCGATCGGATCGAAGATCTGGCCCGGGC
>SLBE01000027.1 GCA_007126465.1 Syntrophomonadaceae bacterium
AGCTTCTCGCTTTAACTTTTACAGGAAGGTGGTTTCTTGTTATGCCTGATAAAGAAAAATTATCAGTACTGCCTTTAAGGGGGGTGCTGGTATTCCCCAATATGGTGTTACATCTTGATGTGGGAAGAGAAAAATCTGTCTCGGCCCTGGAAAGGTCAATGATGCAGGACAATCGGATCCTGCTTGTTACCCAAAAGGATGCAGGGGTAGATGAACCAAAACAGGATGAAATTTATGAAGTTGGTACTATTGCGCAGATCAAACAGATGATCAAGCTGCCCGGCGGAACAATCAGGGTTCTGGTAGAAGGTTTGGACCGGGCAAAGGTTCTTAAGCTTATTACTGAAGAAATGTTTCTGGAAGCCGAAGTGGAAGTTGTTGAGGACAGCACCGAGGTAGACCCGCAGGTTGAAGCCAGGATGCGCAGCCTGCTTCACCAATTTGAACAGTACATAAAAGCAAGCCGAAAAGTTCCGCCTGAAACTTTAAATACTGTTTCAGATATTGAAGAGCCCGGGCGTTTTGCCGATGTTATTGCGTCACACTTGACTATGGGTATTGAAAAACGCCAGGAAATATTAGAGGCACTTGATGTCAAGGATCGGCTGGAAAAGCTTAATGAAGAAATAGTAAAAGAGATAGAAATCCTTGAAATTGAAAAGAAAATCAACATGCGTGTCCGCAAGCAGATGGAAAAAACGCAAAAAGAGTACTACCTGCGTGAGCAGATGAAAGCTATTCAGGAGGAGCTCGGAGAAAAGGATGAACGGACAGCTGAAGCGGAAGAGTATCGTGAGAAATTGGCTGATACAGACCTGCCGGAAGAAGTGGAAGAAAAGGTTTTAAAGGAAATTGATCGTCTGGAGAAAATGCCGCCGCAAGCGGCAGAATTGACCGTAATCAGGAACTATATTGACTGGCTGCTCGGTTTACCCTGGAAAACTGAAACAGCAGATTGTCTTGACCTTGATCAAGCTGAAAAAATACTGGACGAAGATCATTACGGGTTGGAGAAAGTAAAAGAAAGAATAATTGAGTTTTTGGCTGTCCGCCAGCTGGCAGAGAAACTGAAAGGTCCGATACTCTGCCTGGTCGGCCCACCGGGTGTTGGTAAAACCTCGTTGGCCAAGTCGGTGGCCCGGGCCCTGGAACGTAATTTCGTCCGTATTTCATTAGGCGGGGTTCGCGATGAAGCTGAAATCAGGGGACACCGAAGGACTTATGTAGGAGCGCTGCCAGGCCGGATCATTCAGGGCATGCGCCAGGCCGGATCAAAAAACCCTGTTTTCCTGATGGATGAAATAGATAAGATGGCTACAGATTTCAGGGGCGACCCATCCGCTGCCCTGCTTGAGGTGCTCGATCCTGAGCAGAACAGCAGTTTTAGTGATCACTATGTTGAGCTGGCCTATGATCTATCACAGGTGATGTTTATTACAACAGGTAATATCTCACAAAAGATACCACAGCCGCTGCTTGACAGGATGGAAGTAATCCAGATACCCGGGTATACCGAAGAGGATAAAGTTCAGATTGCCATTAAATACCTGATACCAAAACAGTTAAAGGAACACGGCCTGCCTGACGAGAACCTGGTTATTTCAGAAAATGCCATACGCCGGATCATCCGGGAGTATACCAGGGAAGCAGGTGTTCGTAACCTTGACCGCAGCATATCGGCTATCTGCCGGAAAGCTGCCAGGGAAGTTGCCAAGGATCGCAAAGCCAAAGTTAACGTTACCCGTCAGAATATCCAGAAATATATGGGTGTTCCGCGCTATCGTTATGGTGTTGCAGAAAAACAGGATGAG
Organism: Syntrophomonadaceae bacterium; assembly: GCA_007126465.1. Taxonomy (GTDB): domain Bacteria; phylum Bacillota; class Dethiobacteria; order DTU022; family DTU022; genus T3SED10-7. The sequence goes on from SLBE01000027.1 coordinate 1,812, forward strand.
ATAGGGGTGGCAACCGGTTTGGCCTGGACTGAAAGCGGTGGTGACCTGCTTTCAATCGAGGTTACCCAGCTCAAGGGAACAGGTAAAATGACATTAACCGGTCAAATGGGTGATGTTATGCAGGAGTCAGCGAAGGCAGCAATGAGCTATATCCGTTCAAGGGCTGAATCACTTGGTCTCGAAAAGGATTTTTATGAAAAAGTAGACATTCATATCCATGTTCCCGAAGGGGCGATTCCCAAGGATGGTCCTTCAGCCGGGATTGGCATGGCAACGGCACTCGTTTCCGCCCTGGCTAAGATGCCGGTTAGAAATGATGTTACCATGACTGGAGAAATAACTCTGCGCGGCCGGGTTTTGCCTGTGGGTGGAGTGAAGGAAAAAATGCTTGCCGCTCACCGGGCCGGAATAAAGTATATGCTGATGCCTGCTGAAAACCGCCGTGACTTGAGCGATATTCCTAAAAATGTGAAGCGAAAAGTTGAGGTTAAGATGGTGGAGCACATGGATGAAGTGCTGGAATATGCCCTGGTCAAGCCGGAAAGCAGCATGCCGGCTGAATCAGAGTCAAGAGAAGCAAAAGAAAACGATCTGAACCTGCCGGAAGGAACCCAGGAAAGCCAGGTTCGGCACTAAAAAATGTGCCCGTATTAAAGGGATGAAAAAATGAAGGTTAAACAGGCTGAATTAAAGGCAGCTGCTTACAACATTGACGACTTTCCCCGCTGGGATTTGCCGGAAGTTTCATTTATCGGCCGCTCCAATGTTGGAAAATCATCACTGCTTAACACCCTGATCGGTCGTAAAAACTTAGCCCGCACCAGTTCCACGCCGGGTAAAACCCGTGGGCTCTACTTTTACCTTTTAAATGAGAAGCTTTGTTTTGTTGATCTGCCCGGCTACGGGTACGCAAAAGTTTCCAAGAAAGAAAGACAGCGCTGGGCGCCGATCATCGAAGAATATCTTGGCAGCCGGGTTAATTTGCGCGGCTGCCTTCATTTAATTGACAGTCGACATGAACCTACCGAAGATGATAGGGCAATGTCAGAATGGCTGCGCGCTCATACTATAAATACAATTACTATTGCTACAAAAGCCGACAAAATGTCCCGTGGAGCCCTGATCAAGCAGCTTTCTTTAATCCGAAAAGGGCTCGGTTTTTTTGAAGATGACTTGCTGCTGCCCTTTTCCGCAAAAACCGGTGCCGGTAAAGACGAGATCTGGAAGGCAATTAAGGATATAGTTTAATTGGGAGGTTTTATTAGTGCCAGTAGCTGGTATCGATGTCGGATCTTTAACAGCAGAAGTGGTAATTTTAGACCAGGGCAAAATAGTCCATTATGTTATCATGCCAACCGGCTACAATAGTAAAACAGCTGCAGAAAAAGCCATGGATACTGCTCTTGAGGCAGCTTCCTTAAAGCGTTCTGACCTGGATTATATTGTTGCGACAGGTTACGGTCGGGTAAGTATTGACTTTGCCAACAAGAGGGTAACAGAGATAACCTGCCATGGGCGCGGGGCTTATAATCTTAATCCCCATGTGCGAACGGTAATCGATATCGGTGGGCAGGATAGCAAAGTAATCTGCCTTAACGAGCGTGGCAAAGTGCTTGATTTTACCATGAATGACAAGTGTGCTGCCGGTACCGGCCGTTTCCTCGAGGTTATGGCCCAGGCGCTTGAAGTGGAGTTGGACGGGTTATCTGATTTAAGTGACCAGGCAGAAAATACAGTTTCTATCAGCAGTATGTGTACTGTATTTGCCGAGTCGGAGGTTGTTTCATTGATAGCAAGGGGTTTACCCCGTGAAGATATTGCCCGTGGTTTACACCAGGCTATAGCTGACCGGACAGCAGGAATGGTCAACCGTGTCGGCCTGCAGGAGTCTGTTATGATTACCGGCGGGGTTGCCAGGAACAGGGCAGTAGTTAAAGCTTTAAATGAAAAGTTAAAAACTAAAATTATTGTCCCCGAAGAGCCGCAAATTGCCGGGGCCCTGGGAGCCGCTTTACTGGCCGAAGAGGAAATAACTGTCTAAAAAGCAATGGTAATTTGCTTCTATACTGGCAGTAGAAACATCTATCATAAAGGTTTGAATTAATTCTTAAACAGGATTATTATAGAGTTACAATTATAAGATAAGGGGATGAGAACTATGCCAATTGTTACTTCGAAAGAAATGTTTGAAAAGGCTTATGCCGGCGGGTACGCGATTGGGGCGTTCAATGTCAACAACATGGAGATCATTCAGGGTATCAGCGAAGCAGCAAAAGAAGTTGATAGTCCGTTAATCTTACAGGTTTCTGCTGGAGCGAGAAAGTATGCTAATCACACCTACCTGATGAAGCTGATCGAAGCTGCCGAAATAGAAACTGGTCTGCCCATATGTGTTCATCTCGATCACGGCGACTCTTTTGAACTTTGCAAATCCTGTATTGATGGCGGCTTTACTTCTGTTATGATTGACGGTTCTCACCTGTCTTTAGAAGAAAATATTGCCCTGACCAAAAAGGTGGTCGATTACGCCCATGAGAGAGGTGTTGTGGTTGAAGGAGAACTGGGGCGCCTTTCCGGAATCGAAGACGCAATAAATGTTTCAGAGGAGGATGCAGCCTTCACAAAACCTGCAGAGGTCGAAGAATTTGTAACCAAAACCGGGGTTGATTCCCTGGCCATTGCGATCGGGACCAGTCATGGTGCTTACAAGTTCAAAGATCAACCGCGCCTGAGATTTGATATCCTGGAAGATGTTCAGCAAAGATTACCGCAATTTCCGATCGTACTGCATGGTGCTTCATCTGTGCTTACCGAGTATGTTGAGATGATTAACCGCTATGGCGGAAGCATGCCCGGAGCGAAAGGTGTACCTGAAGAAATGCTTAGAAAAGCAGCAGAAATGGCTGTCTGTAAAGTTAACATCGATTCAGATCTGAGGCTGGCGATGACCGCAACAATCAGAAAACATCACGCAGAGAACCCCGGGGAGTTTGACCCTCGCAAATACCTTGGGCCAGCCAGGGCCGCAATTAAAGAGGTTGTAAAACATAAGATTGTTAATGTTCTCGGCTGTGATGGGAAAATTTAATACTATCAAGTAAACAATTGTGATTAACATCTTTACAAGCTCTGGCAGTAAAGAGGATTACACTGTTGCCTGGATCAAAACAGATAACCAGGCTATGTTTTAATGACTCTGGGTGAGTAGTTTTAAGGTATATAAATCAGCAATGTTTTGATCTTTATATTTAAACCGGGAGGATTACTTATGAAACTGGCATACGGAGAGCAAGAGCTCAGTTTGGAGCTGCCTGAAGATGTGCCCTCTATGCTGCTCCAGCCTAATCCGGTTCAACCTATTTCTGGCCCTGAAATAGCACTGCAGGAAGCCCTGCGCGATCCGATTGCTTCTCCCCCTTTACGGAAACTGGTTCAGGCGGGTGAAAGCATTTGTTTGCTGGTTAATGATTCAACAAGGCTTGCCCGTAGTGAGTTTTTCCTTCCCTTCCTGATTGACGAGTTAAAAGAAGCCGGCATTAAAAAAGAAGACATCTTCATAGTATTTACAAACGGCACTCACCGGCCAATGGATAAAAAGGAAATGGAAAACCTGGTTGGTCATGATGTTGCTAATAATATAGCTATGTTTAATCATGACAGCAAAAATGAAAAAGAGCTGGTTTACCTGGGGGAAACTTCATTTAAGACCCCTGTATATGTAAATAAAAAAGTGTTAGAGGCAGATAGGCGCATTTTAACTGGTAGCGTTGTTCATCACTTTTTTGCCGGGTTTGGTGGCGGACGCAAGGCACTGATGCCCGGTGTGGCCGGGTTTGAAACTATCCGTAAAAACCACAGCCTGCTTTTAGAGGAAGGTGCGGAAAGTGGAAAACTTGAAGGCAACCCTGTTCATGAAGACTTGCTTGAAGCAGCACCTATGGTTGGCTGCGATTTTCTTTTAAATACCGTGCTGAATGAAAAGAAGCAAATACTGGGTATTTTTGCCGGGGATATGATAAAAGCTCATTTGAAGGCCTGCGACCTGGTGCAAAAAGCAAATGGGGTAGAATTGGAACAATTGGCTGATCTAGTTATTGCCTCCTGCGGGGGTTACCCTAAAGATATTAACGTTTACCAGGCTCATAAAACACTGGATAATTGTATAAGAGCGATGAAACCAGGAGGCAAGATGATTTTACTGGCAGAATGTCCTGAAGGAATTGGTTCTGCCGCCTACGAGGAGTGGGCAACCCGCTACAGGAAGGTCGAAGAAGTAGAAGCAGCCCTGCGCAAAAATTTTATGCTCGGTGGGCACAAAGCTTATACTGTCGCCAGGTTGCTCCAGCGTGGGGATGTTTACCTTGTATCAGCGTTGCGGCCTGACACAGCTAAAATGCTCGGGTTTATTCCTGCCCGATCTCTTCAGGAAGCAGTTCGTGAAATATATGGGGATAATCAGGAGCAGTTTACTTACATAATACCTCAGGGTTCGATAACATTCCCCCTAATCTCTGATTAAATGGCCTAACTTATTTCTTTCCAAACTTTTGTAAATCTGCAGGCCCAGGAATACTGCGAGGCCTGCTTTTATTAAATCTGCTGCTAAAAATGGAAGCACCCCGATCAAAAAGGCCTGCAGCGGGGTATAGCCCATGATTAGCGCTAATTGTAAACTTCCACAAAAATAAATGACAGCCATTGCTGTTATCGCACCCAGCGCTGCTTTTTGAATTGAATACCCCGGGTTGCTGTTTGATATAATCGATGCCATGTAAACTGCAGGCAAAAATCCCCACAGGTATCCACCTGTTGGTCCGGTAATCATGTAAATACCGCCACGGGCCATTGAAAAAACCGGTGCGCCGGCTGCCCCAAGCAGCAGGTAAGCTAAAACAGAGATGATTGCAGTTCTTTTATCCAGTAAAAGTGCTGCCAGAATAATACCGATAGTCTGGCCTGTTACCGGAACGGGGCTAAATGGCAGCGGCACTGCGAACTGGGCTAAAATAGCAATAAGTGCAGTGAAAATAGCGCTGATAGTTAACCTGGCAGTAAGGCTGTGAGGTTTTGATCTTTTCTTATATGAGTTCTCCATAGTTAATGGTGTGGATTTCGCCCCTGTTGTCCTGGATTTGCAGCGAACCATCCAGGGTTATATGCAGGGCTTTACCCTGTAAGATGCCTCCCTGCCAGCTCAGAGTTACTACGCGCCCCAGGGTGCTATTATGTTCTTTCCAGGGCAGGTAAAAAGGTGTGAAGCCTTCTGTAAAGAATAAATTAAACCCCCTGACCATGCTGTCACGAATTTTTAACAGTAAGTCTGTCCGGTTATAATATTGATTATCCTCAAGGTAGAGGGAGGTGGCAATTTTTCTTAAATTTTTTGGAAAATCTTCTAACTGCTGGTTAACATTTAAACCTACGCCGACTATCAAATATTCAACCTGATCGAGTTCTCCTTTTAGCTCAGTTAAAATCCCGCCAACCTTTTTTCCCCTAAGTAAAAGATCATTGGGCCACTTAATCTTTACAGGCAGTTCATAATAATTATTAAAAATATTGGCCATGATAGCTGAGGTCACCAGGGTTACAGGAGCAGCCTGCGATGGGCTGAGTTCATAGGGCCGAAGAATGATGGAAAACCACAGGCCGCTTGATTTGGGTGAGAACCATTCACGCCCCCGCCTGCCACGGCCCTGAATTTGCTGTTCAGCAACTACGATGCTGTAGTTTGGAACACCCTCTTCTGCTAATTTGCGGGCAGTTGTATTAGTAGAGTCCAGTGACTGGTAATAGTAAATGCCGCTGCCCTCCAGTTCCTTAGCATCAAGTTGGACCGGTTCGCGGATTAAACGGTATCCCTGCCTGGGAATTGCATCAATTGAATAGCCTTTCTGCCGTAGCTCGCGAATATGTTTCCACACGGCAGCCCTGCTGATATTCAGGCCTTGACTTAAGCGGTCACCCGATAAGTAGCATTCCCGGTTTTTGCGCAGCTCATTTAAAATTATTTCTTTACTTTCAGACAAGGGTAGACCTCACATTTTCTAATAATTTCTTATTTCCCATAAGTAAAGCATAGTGATCGTAACCCTAAAGAAAGCTAATGTCAACCAGCACTAGGTGGGAAATGGTTTACAATTGCAATGAGCAGATCCTGTTGGCGGGGGAAAAAACGCTCAAAGCCTCATTATTAAAGGTTAAACAGGGTTAGAGGATTTTATTTCACTTATGCAGTAAACTTAGATTAGAAAAAAATGACGCAGTTAGAAACTGCGTCAAGTCAATATATATAAAAAGAGGGGGTCAACTCACTTACAATTATAGGGCCGTAATATTACAGCAGTATTACAAAGAGGTAATTTTTTTATTACATTGCTGATTTTAATAATGTCATGCTCCGCAAACATGTTATAAGTGGTAATATAAAGCGGGTTAAAGTTTAATTAAACCTACAAGGAGGATATTTTAATGTCGGTAGAAGTGGAAAAGGTTCAAAAGGAAGACAATGTACTGGTAGCGACGCTGGCTGCGATGAAGCAGGCAGTGGAGCTGGCTGATTTGTCTCCCGAGGTTTATGAGCACCTGAAGACCCCGATGCGCTTTGTTGAAGTTGCAGTGCCGGTAGAAATGGAAGATGGCAGTACCAAGGTTTTTACCGGTTACCGCTGTCAGCACAACAATGTATTTGGTCCATACAAGGGAGGTCTTCGCTATCATCCCGATGTGACAACTGATAGTATTAAAGCCCTGTCGATGTGGATGACCCTGAAGTGTTCGCTGGTGGGAGTTCCTTTTGGCGGGGGCAAAGGCGCGATCGTCTGTGACTCCCAAAAGCTTTCTATCAAAGAGCGTGAACGGATGACCCGCAGTTATGTCAGGGTGCTTGGTTCAATTCTCGGACCGGAAACCGATATTCCGGCGCCTGACGTTTTTACCGACGCCCAGGTTATGGCCTGGATCGCAGATGAATACAGCAGTAATATGCGGGAGCCTTCCTTTGGTGTGGTAACAGGCAAGCCCCTTGCAGTAGGCGGTTGTGTAGGCAGGAATGAAGCAACCGGCAGGGGTGTGTTTTTTGTGGCCAGGGAAGCTGCTAAAGCTTTTAAAATACCATTTGATAAGGCCCGGGTTGCTATCCAGGGTTTTGGTAACGTGGGCAGCAATGCGGCCAAGCTGTTTTCAGATGCAGGCTGCTCTGTTACGGCGGTAAGCGATGTTAGCGGTGGTATCTATAATGAAAATGGTCTTGATATTTCCAGGTTAATTGAACATGTCGAAAGAACAGGCTTTGTTAAAGGTTTTCCCGAGTCCCAGGATATAACCAACCAGGAATTGTTAGCCATGGACTGTGATATCCTTGTTCCTGCTGCTCTTGAAAACCAGCTTACCGGCAGTAACGCTGCCGATGTTAAGGCAAAAATTGTTGTTGAAGGCGCAAACGGGCCGACTACACCTGAAGCAGACCAGATTTTGAAAGACA
>SLBE01000253.1 GCA_007126465.1 Syntrophomonadaceae bacterium
AGATCCGCATTGATTAGATCGCGAATCAGATCCTGCACATCTCTTTCCGCTTCCAGGTCTACTTCGGCCAGGCTGCCGGAAACTTTACCGCACCAGCTTTTCAAATACTGGCTGCCGCCAAGCGACACTTCCTGGGGTCCGAGCAAAAAGAGGTGATCACCATCGCGCCTCAGGGCAGTAGTGCATTTTTTGTCAGGATCTTTAAGCAGGCCGACAGCTCCTACTACCGGTGTGGGGTAGATTGCTTCACCTTGAACCTCATTGTAGAAACTGACATTTCCGCCGACTACCGGAACATTCAGGACGCGGCAGGCTTCGGCCATCCCTTTAACGGCCTGACTGAACTGCCAGTAAATCTCCGGTTTTTCCGGGTTTCCGAAATTGAGGCAATCGGTAATGCCAATCGGCTCAGCCCCGCTGCAGCTCAGGTTCCGTGTTGCTTCTGCCACGGCCATCATACCGCCCCGGTATGGGTCAAGGTAGGTGTGCCTGCCGTTGCCGTCAACACTCATAGCTAAAGCTTTGCCGGTTTCCCGTATCCGTATAACTGCGGAATCCCCGCCGGGACCTTCCAGTGTGCAGGTGCGGACCATGTAATCATAGCGCCGCCAGACCCATTCCTTGGAAGCAATGTCCGGCGCTGCCAACAGCTTAAGCATTACTTCGCCGTAGTTTTCCGGGAGGGGCATATTGAGCGGGTCATAGTTGGCCAGTTCACGGAAATAGGCCGGTTCTTTGCTTTTCGGGCTATATTCAGGGGCTCCTCCGGCAACGCTGTCTGCAGGAACCGAGGCGACAACTTCTCCCTGGTAGCGGGCAGTGACCATTTCTCCGGAGACAACTTTACCGATCACTGCCGGTTTTAAATCCCAGCGCCCGAAGACCTCTTCCACTGCTTTCAGCTTATCCGGCTCAACAATTAAGAGCATTCTTTCCTGTGACTCCGAGGTGAGAATTTCAAAGGGGTGCATATCCTCTTCCCTGAGCGGCACCTGGTCCAGGTCAACCTCAATACCTGTGCCGGCGCGGGAAGCAGTTTCCGTCAGGGCACAGGTTAATCCGGCCCCGCCGAAATCCTGGACCCCGGCTACCAGCTTCTTGCCGATTGCTTCCAGGGTGGCATCCATCAGCAGTTTGCCCACGAAAGGATCCCCTACCTGAACGGCCGGTCGCTTCTCTTCCGACTCTTCGGATAGCTCTTCAGAGGCAAAGGTAACGCCGTGTATACCATCGCGCCCGGTCAACGCACCGACCAGAACCACCAGGTTTCCTTCGCCGCTGGCTTTACCCAGCACCAGCTGATCTGTCGGCATAATACCCACACACATTGCATTTACCAGGGGATTTCCCTCGTAACAGGGTTCAAAGTATACCTCGCCGGCCACGGTGGGTATACCGACACAGTTGCCGTAGCCGCCGATACCGCCTACCACCCCGTCAAAGAGGTATCGCCCGCGTGGCGTATCAAGGTTGCCAAAGCGCAGTGAGTTCAGGAAAGCAACCGGCTGCGCTCCCATGGTATAAATATCTCTTAAAATCCCGCCAACACCGGTTGCCGCACCCTGGTGCGGTTCAATCGCTGAAGGGTGATTGTGGCTTTCAATTTTAAAAACGGCTGCCCAGCCGTCTCCGATATCTACTACCCCGGCATTTTCACCGGGACCCTGGATTACCCGGGGACTGTTGGTGGGAAACAGCTTCAGGGCCGAACGTGAATGCTTATAACTGCAGTGCTCTGACCACATTACGCTGTACATATTCAGTTCTACCTCATTCGGTTCACGGCCCATCTGTTCGGTAATTAACTTGTATTCATGGTCGGTCAGCCCCAGGGTCCGGTGAAGATCCTGATCAGACATTGCGAACCACCTCCCGGCCTGTTAAGTAGCTGATGATAGATTTAAAAATGATTAAGCCGTGCCTGGAGCCTAAAACCTTTTCCCCGGCTCTTTCGGGATGAGGCATCAGGCCGACCACGTTACCGGCCCTGTTGCAGACTCCGGCTATATTTTCAAGGGAACCGTTAGGATTGGCCTGCGGGGTTACATCCCCGTTTTGATCGGTATAGCGGAAGACAATCTGATCATTTGCTTTAAGCTCTTCCAACAGCTCGGGCGGCGCATAGTAGCTGCCGTCGCCGTGAGCCACCGGCATTTCCAACACCTTGCCGAGGGAAGCTGAGAGGGTAAAGGGCAGACTGTTATTATCGACCCTGACAAATACCTGCTCGCACCGGAACTGCAGGTGGTGGTTGCGGCAAAGAGCGCCCGGCAGAAGGCCGGCTTCGGTCAGCACCTGGAACCCGTTGCAGATACCCAGAACCAGGCCTCCTTTGTCGGCAAATTCAGCCACGGCATTCATGACCGGGCTGAAACGGGCTATCGCCCCTGAACGCAGGTAATCTCCGTAAGTAAAACCGCCGGGCAGGATGATCACATCGCGTCTGCCTACCCTTTTTTCAGTGTAGTGAATGTATTCTACTTCCTTTTTTAAAACATCGCGCACCAGGTGGTAAGAATCGAGGTCGCAGTTAGAACCGGGGAAAACAATTACACCAAATTTCATAGCCCGGCCTCCTGTAAAACATAGCTGTAATCTTCAATGACCGGGTTGCTGAGCAGGCGGCGGGACATATCTTCCACGCGTGCGGCTGCTTCCTTCCGGTCATCTGCTTCAAGATTAAGTTCAATATATTTTCCGACCCTGACCTGGCTGACCCCGTCATACCCCAGGGCCTGAAGCGACTTTTCAACGGCAGCACCCTGGGGGTCAAGCACCGCTTTCTTCAAAGTCACTTCAACCTTGGCTTTCCACTGCATGTTATTCTCCCCCTTCCAGACGCCTCAAAACTTCACGGTAAGCTTCAACTACCCCGCCCATATCCCGGCGGAAACGATCTTTATCCAGTTTTTCCTGGCTGCTGCTGTCCCAGAAACGGCAGGTATCGGGGGAAATTTCATCACCTAACAGGATTTTATCCCCGTGACGGCCGAATTCCAGCTTAAAATCTACCAGGGTAATGCCTTTATCGCGCAGGTAAGGCACCAGGAGTTCGTTAACCCTCAGGGCGACCTTTTCAATTTCAGCCATCTCTTCAGGCTCAGCCAAATCCATAGCATAGATATGGTAGTGATTAATCATCGGGTCGTGCAGTTCGTCATCTTTCAAAGAGAACTCAAGCACGGTCTTCTTCATGACTGTTCCTTCCGGAATGCCCAGTCTTTTCGACAGGCTGCCGGCAGCAATATTGCGGACAATTACTTCTACCGGAATAATCTCTAGCGATTTGACCAGCATCTCCCTCTCGCTTACCGTTTTTTCATAGTGCGTTTCAACACCCTTTTCTTCCAGCAGTTCGAAAAATATAGCAGAAAGGCGGTTATTTAATATCCCCTTATCGGCCAAGCTGTCTTTTTTCACTCCGTCAAAAGCGGTGGCATCATCCTTAAATTCAACCAGGTACAGTTCCGGATCATCAGTGCGATAAATTTTTTTTGCTTTTCCTTCGTATAAAAACTCGCCTTTTTTCATATTATTTTCCTCCCTTATATTTTCAGCCTGCGGTAAATGTAGTCAACCCGCTGCAGGTAATAGGCAGGGTCAAAACAATCTTCCAATTTTTCTTCACCAAGTTTATTTAAAACAATTTCTTCTCCTGACAGGATCTCTTTTAGTGTCCGGCCGCCTTCCCATGCTTCCATGGCACAGCGTTGGACCAGGTCATAAGCCTCTTCCCGGGACATGCCGCTTTCAACCAGCTCCAGCAGCACCCGCTGGGAGTAAATCAGCCCTCCGGTCAGCTCCAGGTTGCGCTCAAGCTGTTCCGGGTAAACTCTAAGCTCGCCGATTACCCTGATCATCTGCTGCACCATGTGATCGCAGGTTATAGTGCTGTCGGGTAGTACCACTCTCTCTACCGAGGAATGAGAAATATCGCGTTCGTGCCAGAGAGCAACATTTTCCAGGGCAGTCCCGGCATAGCCGCGCAGCAGGCGGGCCAGGCCGCAAACTTTTTCACAGGTTACCGGGTTTCGCTTGTGGGGCATGGCCGAGGAACCTTTTTGACCGCTGTAGAAGGGTTCTTCCAGTTCCCTGGTCTCGGTACGCTGAAGGTTGCGCACCTCCAGGGCCATTTTTTCCAGGGTAGCCCCGATGATAGCCAAAGTGCCAACATACTCGGCGTGGCGGTCTCGCTGTAAAACCTGGGTTGAAACCGGGGCCGGCTCAAGGCCTAATTTTTTGCAGACATACTCTTCAATAAAGGGATCAATGTGGGCAAAGTTCCCGACTGCGCCGGAAATTTTACCAACCCGCACAGCATCCGTTGCCCGATCGAGGCGCTCCCTATTTCGACGCACTTCGCCCAGCCAGAGAGCAAACTTTAACCCCAGGCTGGTCGGTTCGGCATGCACCCCGTGAGTCCGGCCCACAGCAGGAGTTTCTTTGTAACGCCGGGCCTGTTCAACCAAAACTTTTTCCAGCTCCTGCAACCCTTCGCTGATCAAACCGGCAGCTTCGACCAGCATAACCGAAAGGGCGGTATCGACAATATCGTAAGAAGTAAGGCCGTAATGAAAATAGCGGCTCTCTTCACCGAGTGATTCAGCCACACAGCGGGTGAAAGCAACCACATCATGCCTGGTTTCCTTCTCCAATTCTTCGATCCGCTGCACATCAAAGGCAGCGTTTTCGGCAATGAGGCTGGCCGCTTCCCGGGGGATAACATCCATTTCCGCCCAGGCTGCAGCTGCCAGGATTTCTACTTCTAAAAATTTTTGATAGCGGTTTTCCAGGCTCCAGATTTGACCCATCCGGGGGCGGGTATATCGTTCAATCACTTTTTATCACCTGCATCGCGATTGCACTGTGCTTCGCTCTCCCGCAGGGCACAGTCTTTTTCTTCAACTTTCGCCGCCAGTGACTGGCGATAATTGTTCAGTTTATCACGCAGACTATCATCTTCCAGGGCCAGCATTTGCACAGCCAGCAGTCCCGCGTTATATGCTCCATTTACAGCTACCGTTGCCACCGGAATGCCCTGTGGCATCTGCACGATTGAATAGAGGGAATCTACACCGTGCAGCGGTTCTATAGCGACCGGAATTCCTATCACCGGAAGCAGGGTCATTGAAGCAATCACACCCGGCAGGTGGGCTGCTCCTCCGGCTCCCGCGATAATCACTTTCAAACCGGCTTCTGCTGCGCCCCGGGCATAGCGGGCTGTCTTCTCAGGGTGGCGGTGGGCACTTGAGATTACCATCTCCCAACCAACCCCAAAATGATCAAGAGCTTCTGCCGCTTTACGCATAATCGGCAGGTCGGAATCACTGCCCATGACAATACCAACTTTAACATCAGACATATTATCAACTCCAAAATTATAGTTATTGCCAGTGCTAACCGGCAGCAGGCAGCCACAGAAACTGTTGTCCCGTGGCACCTGCTTGAACCAGTTAACCTTTTGCCTGATAAAAACTGATACATTATAACCCGCAGGCTGAGGGCTTCTTAGTAATATACAATCTGACGGACTAATAAATCATGCTTCAGGTTTACCAGAAAAAGTGGATCAGGGAAACCAGGGCCAGCAGGTAAAGGATCCAGTGGACCTCTTTGAATTTACCGGCAAAAACTTTAACCAGCGGGAAAGCAATGAAACCAAATGCAATACCGTCAGCAATGCTGTAAGCCAGCGGCATAAAAATAATAGTCAAGAATGCCGGGAAAGCTTCGGTGAAATCTTCAAAGTCAACTTTCATAATCGAAGCCATCATTAATACACCGACAATAACCAGGGCCGGTGCGGTAGCCTGGGGTGGAACCAGCCCGGCCAGCGGGGCTACGAAAAGGGCCAGCAGGAATAAAATTCCCACCACAACTGACGTAAACCCGGTCTTACCGCCTTCGGAAATACCGGCAGTGGATTCGATGTAAGTGGTAACCGTGCTTGTTCCCATCAGCGCACCGCCCATAGTTCCGACTGCATCAGCGAGCATAGCCTTGTTAACTTTGGGAAGACGTCCTTTTTCATCAAGATAACCGGCACGGGCACCGGTGCCAAGCAGGGTCCCCATGGTATCAAAAACATCAACAAATACAAAAGAAAAGATTACAAAAATCGGAATGGAAAATGTTGCCGCAAAATCAAGCTGGAACAAAATTGGTGAAAGCGAAGCGGGAGGTCCGAAAATATCGCCAATTCCGGTCGGGAAAGGCTGAAAGCCCATTATAAAGCTGATGATTGTGGTCAGTAAGATCCCAATCAAAATCGCTCCCCTGACCTTGCGGGCCATCAGGATCGCAATAATTAAAAGGCCGATCAAAGACAGCAACGGACCGGGTGCTGTAAGATCTCCCAGGGTAACCTGGGTTGCTTCATAGCCGACAATAATACCGGCATTTTGCAGACCAATAAAGGCAATGAATAGCCCGATTCCGGCTGCCACGGCGTTCTTGAGACTGGCGGGAACGGCGGCGTCAAAATGGCTGACCAATCCGGTTACCGAGAGTATCAGGAATACCACCCCTGAAATAAATACCGCGCCGAGCGCTGCCTGCCAGCCAAATTCGGCAGCAACTACAAAGGCAAAAAAGGCATTTAGACCCATACCGGGGGCCAGGGCAAAAGGATAATTAGTTAGCAGGCCCATCAGGATCGTAGTCAGTGCGGCGGCAATAATCGTCGCCGTCATAACAGCACCGAAATCCATGCCGGCAGCGCTCAAGATATCCGGGTTAACGAATATGATATAAGCCATGGTCATAAAAGTGGTAGCACCGGCTGTAATCTCGGTCTTGTAGTTCGTCTTGTATTGTTCAAACTTAAAAAACTTATCCATCATCTTCCTCCTTGGACAATATGATTGCTATAGACTTATTTAGTGCTGGTAAAGAAATAAATGGCTGCTGCGGATAAGGGTTCCTATTTGCAGTTTTCACATCACCTCCAGGAATAATAGAATAAGCCCGGACAGATAGGCATCGAGCGAAACCTACCCGCCTGGGCTTTTATCCCTCCGGTGTGGCGCCCCATAAAGCGGAACCTGTCTAACAGGCGCCTGTGCCACTCGGACCAGCCCGGCATTAGAAGTTGCACTATCAATAACGACCGGCGGAACCCTAGGCACACTTTCCCTCGTTAAAATTGTATTTTTAACGATTAAATATGTAATTTTCTCCCTGAAACGGAACAGTGACTAACTGAATATATCTATTCTTATCAGTTCATTCGGCTCATGCAGCTTTGTCACTTCCGACAGATATTTAATTTTCGCCATTAAGGGAAAGTAATCCTTCAAAACAAAAAAATAAACTTCCAAATAAAAAGTGAAAAAGGTGTCAGAGTTAATTTTCTCTTTGCTAATAAAAAAGTGCTTGACAGCCCCGATAAGCTGTGCTAATGTTTTTAAACAAAGAAGATAACTGACCGATGAAGGGAACTAGTAGCCCGGATTGGGTCGGCCCCAGAGAGCCGGATGGAGGAAAATTTTTTCCGAAGCTGAAATTCCGGCGCCGACACACCTGGTGAATGGGTCTCCGAGGTACCGGCTGAAAGCGCAGAAGCGCGAGTAGACCCGGTCGGAACTTTCACCGTTAAAAGAAAGCAGGTCTGGAAAGCAGCAAAAATACTTTCCGCATCTGATAAAGCGATCTGCACTACAAGTGCAGGTAACCAGGGTGGTACCGCGAACAACTCTCGTCCCCGGACGGGAGTTTTTTATTTGCAATTGTTTACCATGGCTTCTGCTAATACAGACTACCTTGCTAATGCCGGGATTCGTCCTGTGAACGACCGAGCAATAGACGGCATTATATCAGGCAGTCTGAGAAAATAAATCTTATGCCTGTAAATATTTATAATTTTAAAGGAGGAAAAGAAAATGAGTGAACGTAAAATTATTTTATCTGAAAAGGACATGCCCCGACAGTGGTACAACATCCAGGCCGATATGCCTAACCCGGCCCAACCTCCCCTAAATCCGGCCACAAAGCAGCCTGCCGGCCCTGACGATTTGAGCGCTATTTTCCCCATGCCGCTGATCGAACAGGAAGTGTCAACAGAAAGATTCATCGATATCCCGGAAGAAGTTTTGGAAATCTACACCACCTGGAGGCCAAGCCCCCTTTTCCGCGCCTACAACCTGGAAAAAGCCCTCGGCACTCCGGCCAAGATCTATTATAAACATGAAGGAGTCAGCCCCGCCGGCAGTCATAAGCCAAACACCGCCATTGCCCAGGCCTACTATAACAAGCAGGCCGGCGTAAAACGCCTTTCCACCGAAACCGGAGCCGGACAGTGGGGTTCTTCCCTGGCCCTTGCCTGCAGCTATTTCGACCTGGAATGTACCGTCTACATGGTCAAGGTCAGCTACCACCAGAAGCCTTACCGCCGTTCAATGATGGAAGTCTGGGGGGCAAATGTCTTTGCCAGCCCTACTGATATGACCCAGTCGGGACGCGATGTGCTGGCAGCAAATCCCGATTCAAATGGCAGCCTCGGGATTGCCATCAGTGAAGCGGTTGAAGATGCTGCCGGTAAAAAAGATACAAATTACTCCCTGGGCAGCGTGCTGAATCACGTTATGCTTCACCAGACCATTATCGGCCAGGAATCTAAAAAGCAGCTTGAAATGGTCGGGGAATACCCCGACTTTGTAATCGGCTGCTGCGGCGGCGGCAGTAACTTCGCCGGAATCAGCTTCCCCTTCATCCACGATAAAATTCGGGATGACAAGCAGGTCCGCTGCATAGGAGTGGAACCGGCAGCCTGCCCGACCCTGACCAAGGGTAAAATGACTTACGACTTTGGTGATTCCGCCGGCCTGACCCCGCTTTTGATGATGTATACCCTGGGCCATAACTTCATGCCTCCCGGTATCCACGCCGGCGGTCTGCGCTACCATGGACAATCGCCGCTGGTCAGCCAGCTCACTAAAGACGGTTTGATCGAAGCCCGCTCAGTTGCCCAGGAAGGCGCCTTTGAAGCAGCCCTTATCTTCGCCCGCAGCGAAGGCATCATTCCTGCTCCCGAGACTTCACACGCCATCCGCAGCACCATCGACATCGCCCTGGAGTGTAAGGAATCCGGAGAAGAGAAAACCATCCTCTTTAACTTAAGCGGCCACGGCCACTTTGACATGACCGCCTATGACGACTACCTGGCCGG
>SLBE01000166.1 GCA_007126465.1 Syntrophomonadaceae bacterium
AGAAGGCTCGCGTGACCGTTACTTCCAGGAATATGAGCAAAAATTAGTACCTGAAGGTATTGAGGGCAGAGTGCCGTTCCGAGGCACTGTAGGTGATATGGTTTTTCAAATGGCCGGTGGGCTGCGAGCCGGGATGGGCTACTGCGGTGTAAAGAACATTGAGGAACTGCAGCAAAATACCCGGTTTGTCCGCATCTCCGGTGCAGGGTTAAAAGAAAGCCACCCCCATGGGGTGCAAATTACCAAGGAATCACCTAATTACAGCTTCTAAATTTGCCCGTTCACACCTTTAGCTTGCACAAGATTGTTCCTGGATGCTGCAGATTGCTTCAATCTGCAGTTTTTATGGTGCGAGCTGAAAAAAATGATTATTGGGGTGCTTATGACGCAAGGGCTGCTGGTTACACTTGAGGGGATTGATGGCTGTGGCAAGTCAACACAGGTTGAATTACTGCGTAACAGGATGTCACAAGAAGGCATTGATCACATTATGGTCCGTGAACCGGGTGGAACAGCTGTTGGCGAAAGCATCAGGCAAATTCTTCTTAATAATAAGTACTCTCCTTCACTACAGTCTGAAATCTTTCTCTATATGGCTGCACGTTCTGAGCTAACCGCTCAGGTAATCAGGCCTGCTTTAAAATCGGGACAGCTGGTCCTCTGTGATCGGTTTACAGACTCTACACTTGCCTACCAGGGTTTCGGCGGAGGAGCCGATCTGGAGATGATCAGGAATTTAAGCAGCATAGCAACAGGGGGAGTTGTTCCTGACCTGACAATTTTATTGGACCTGCCTGTGGAAGATGCAGTCGGCAGGCGGAGAACTACTGCCGATCGAATGGAAAGTAAAGATATTAAGTTTCATCGGCGTGTGCGCAGCGGTTACCTGGAAATTGCCCACAACGAACCGGTGAGAATAAAAATTGTAAATGCTTTATCTACTGTTGAAGAGCTGGAATCTATTATCTGGAAGATGGTTGAAGAAACAATTATAGCAAAAAAGAATAAGAGGACTGATTATGAGTTTTAATAGATTGATTGGCCAGGAAGAAATGCGTGGTCTTTTGTTCAGGATTTTAAGTGAAGAAAAAATAAATCATGCCTTATTGCTGACAGGCCCTGCCGGCAGTGGGAAAAAAAGTTGGGGCCGCTTGCTGGCCATGGCGATCCTCTGTCCGGAACGTGATGGAGTCGATCCGTGTTTAGATTGTCCATCATGCCGCAGTTTCCAAAGTGGTAATCATCCCGGATTTTATGCTGTAAAGCCTGACGGACGGAACATCAAGATAGAGCAGTTTCGTTCTATCAGGGAAAGCTTTTACCTGCAGGGCAATAAAAAAGTATGCCTTATCGAAAATGCGGAAATGATGACTGCAGAAGCCTCCTCTTCACTTCTAAAGATTCTGGAAGAGCCGCCTTCCGACCTTCATTTTATTTTACTTGCCGAACAGGCACGCTACTTATTTGATACAATAGTATCCAGGTGCCAGCGCTATAATATTAGGCCTTTAAACTGCGGGGAGTTAAAAAACCTGCTGGTTCATGAACATAACCTTTCAAGTGAAAAAGCTGAGCTTCTGGCCCGGATCAGTGGTGGATTGCCAGGATTAGCTTTTGATTTGCTGGAGGATGACAAGTTTGAAGATCGTTACCAGGAAGCAAAAACCCTGGCATATAACCTGGCAACGGGTTGTGATTCTGCCAGGCAGCTGCTTTCCTGGGCTAACTATCTATCCGAGAAAGAAGATTTAGTGCTTTTTCTTGAACTGCTTTGTCTTTTCTACAGGGATAAGATGGTACAGAATTTGTGCAGCACTGAACCGGCTGCCTGGCTGCCACATGTTTCTTCGGATGGGCTTGAAGAGGCGGTTATTTTAATTAATTCAGTCATTTATGAAATGAATAATACAAACGTTAATCGCAGATTATTACTGGAGAAATCTTTAATACTGCTGCAAAGGAGGTTGTCACAATGCCAAAAGTTGTCGGAGTTCGCTTTAAAGAGGCGGGAAAAACATACTACTTTCTACCAGAATTAGATAATATAGATCAAGGCAGGCAGGTAATTGTTGAAACTGCCCGTGGCCATGAAATTGGCACGGTGGTGTTGACGGTAAAAGATGTCCCGGAAGAGAAGCTGGTTTTGCCTTTGAAAAAAGTAATTCGTTTTGCAACAGAGGATGATTTGAAACGGGTTGAAGAAAATAGGCAAAAGGAAGATGAAGCCTTCAATAAGTGCCAACAAAAAATTACTGAACATGGTCTGGATATGAAGCTGGTCAGTGTTGAGTATAACTTTGATCGCAACAAAATCATATTTTACTTTACTTCCGAGGAAAGAGTCGACTTCAGGGAGCTGGTAAAAGATCTGGCTTCTATTTTTAAAACCCGGATCGAGCTTCGCCAGATAGGAGTGCGCGATGAGGCAAAAATTAAAGGTGGGATCGGTCCCTGTGGCAGGCCTTTTTGTTGTTCAACATTTCTTGAAGAATTCGAGCCTGTTTCGATTAAAATGGCTAAAGGACAAAACCTGTCTCTAAACCCGACAAAAATATCCGGGGTTTGTGGTCGCCTGATGTGCTGCTTGCGATTTGAGGCAAGTTCTTACGAGAATGATACCGAAAATATGCCCAGTCCAGGAGATACGGTGCTCACCCCTGATGGGGAAGCGATTGTTAAGGAAGTTAACCGCAAGAAAAAAGCGGTATCAGTTTTACTTTCGGAATCGGGGTACCGCAAAGAGTTTCCCATGGAAGAGGTTGATATTCCGGAAGGTAACAGTTAAAAAAATGGCGCAGTTTAAACTGCGCCATTTTGCCGGTGCATAAAAAATGTTTGTATTTGTTTAATCATTTGCCAGCTTGTCGATACATTCCCTGCACACAATTCTGCTGCCAAAATGCTTCACATCATCGGCATTACCGCAAAAAAGGCAGGCTGGTTCATATTTTTTCAAAATAATTCTTTCAGAGTCAACGTAAATTTCAAGAGCATCTTTAACTTCGATCCCGAGTGTACGTCTTAATTCTATAGGAATCACAACTCGACCCAACTCATCCACTTTCCTTACAATTCCGGTTGATTTCAAGAGCATTTCCTCCTTTTCTTCAATATGGAGCAATAGTGGTTCCGCAATTATACCAGTAATTGACATGGTAAGTCAAGTGGTTTTTCCCTTAAATTGCTCAAGTTTACAAAATAATTACATGTCATGCAGCACCTAGTAAAAATGGTTGTTTTGACAAGCTCCGTTGTAAATCTTGACAGTAGAGATTGCTTTGATATAATTACCTCATCTTTCTAAGTGTACAAGGAGGCCTGACGTTGGCTGAGGAAAAAACATTCTATATTACAACTCCCATTTATTATCCCAGCAATAAATTACATGTTGGCAACTCTTATACAACCGTGGCTGCAGATGCAGTCGCCCGCTTTAAGAGATTGACCGGTTACAAGGTCTGGTTTTTGACAGGAACAGATGAACACGGACAAAAGATTCAGCGGCAGGCAGAATTGGCGGGGAAAGCGCCCCGTGAATTTGTCGATGAAATTGTTGCCTGGATTAAAGAACTCTGGCAGGAACTTGATATTGAGTATGATGACTTTATCAGGACAACTGAAGAGAGGCATAAGGAAAAAGTTGCCGGGATATTTACCCGTTTTTACGAACAGGGTGATATATACAAGGGCAAGTACGAAGGCTGGTATTGCACTCCCTGCGAAGCATACTGGACAGAAAGACAGCTTGATGAAGGCAACTGCCCGGATTGTGGTCGCAAGGTTGAGTTGATTGCCGAAGAAGCGTATTTCTTTAAAATGTCAAAGTATGCACAGCGATTACAGGATCATATTGAAGCTCACCCGGAATTCATTTTGCCGCCTTCCCGAAAAAATGAGATGGTCAATAATTTTCTCAAGCCCGGCCTGGAAGACCTCTGTGTATCACGAACTTCTTTTGACTGGGGTATTCCTGTTCCCTTCGATCAGGATCATGTTATTTATGTTTGGCTTGATGCATTAAGCAATTATATTACTGCGCTCGGTTACGGTGAGGAAGGCAGTATTTTTGAGACTTTCTGGCCTGCTGATGTCCAGCTGATCGGGAAAGATATACTGCGATTTCATACCATATACTGGCCCATATTCCTGATGGCGCTCGGAGAGCCTCTTCCTAAAACGGTTTTCGGTCATGGCTGGCTGATGCTGCAGGAAGGTAAAATGTCAAAATCAAAAGGTAATGCCATTGACCCTCTTGTTCTATCTGACCGTTACAGCTCGGATGCCCTTCGATATTTTCTGCTGCGTGAGATCCCATTCGGTCAGGATGGCATATTCAGCCTGGAAAGTTTTATTAACCGAATTAATACGGATCTGGCCAATGATCTCGGCAACCTGGTTAGCCGGACTCTGACCATGGCTGAACGCTATTTTGATGGAAAACTGCCTGAACCACAGGCTGCAGATGACAGCACTGATCAGGAGTTGATCGATACAGCCCTGGAGACTCCTGCCCTGGTGGAGGGCTTTACTGATCAGTTGAAAATAAGCGATGCCCTGACTGAACTTTGGAAACTGGTAAAACGCAGCAATAAATACATTGATGAAAATACACCCTGGGAGTTGGCCAAGGATTCTGCCAATAATGACAGGCTTGGTACTGTTATATATAACCTGGTTGAAAGTATCCGTTTTATAGCGGTAATGCTGCAGCCGTTCATGCCGCGGACTCCGGAAAGTATCTGGGGGCAGCTTAATATTGACAGTGAGGGCCAGCTAAAAACCTGGGCCAGCCTTGCCGAATGGGGAGCGATACAGCCGGGCACGGTTGTCTCCCGTGGCGAAGACCTTTTCCCACGCCTCAATATGCAGGCTGAAATTCGTGAAATGCAGGGAGATCAGCCTGCGGAGCAGGACGTAAAAGATGATCCCGCACAGGATGAGCAGGAAGGTTTAATTTCTCTGGATCAGTTTCAGCAGGTAGATCTAAGGGTTGCGGCAATAACTAACGCCGAAAGAATACCGAAAGCTGACAAGCTTCTGAAAGTGGAAGTATCACTCGGCGGCAGTGAAAAACGCCAGGTAGTAGCCGGAATTGCAGAACATTATCAGCCGGAACAATTAATTGGCAAGCACGTAATCTTCGTCTCTAACTTGAAACCGGTTAAGCTGCGTGGTGTCCTATCGCAGGGTATGCTGTTGGCGGCAACTGCTGAAGACGGCAGCCTGGCCCTGACAACAGTTGATCGGGAAATACCGGCAGGAAGCAGGGTTAGTTGATTTGACAGTACTGGTAGATACACACGCACACCTGGATTTTCCACAGTTTAAGAAAGATCTTGGCCCAGTTTTGGAAAGGGCCAGGCAGACCGGGGTAAAGGCAATTTTAAATGCCGGTGCTGATCTGGCCAGCTCAAGGCGATCTATCGAGCTTAGCAGAGAATATCCCTGGATTAGCGCTTCAGTGGGTATTCACCCGCATGAGGCCGCCCGGCCCGGTAAAAACTGGGTGAAAGAGCTTGAAAAGCTGGCCTCGGCAGATGCAGTGCTGGCTATTGGTGAAACAGGGCTCGATTTTTACCGCGATCTTTCGCCAAGAGATGTTCAGGAAGAAGTATTCAGGGAACAACTGCAGCTTGCCTGCCGGGTAAATAAACCGGTAATTGTCCACACCCGTGCGGCTCATGCAGAAACCCTGCAGGTACTGCAGGAAGAGGATCTGCCTTATCCTGCCGGCGTGATGCACTGTTTTTCAGGTGATCGCAGCCAGGCTGAAGCTTTTCTCGATCTTGGGTTTTATATATCCCTGGCCGGGCCGCTCACGTATCCCCGTTCCCATGAACTGCGCGATTTGATCAAGTATATTCCAGCCAACCGCCTGCTGCTGGAAACAGATGCTCCTTACCTTCCTCCCCAGGCCTACCGCAGCCAGCGCAATGAACCTTCATATATAAAGCTTACTTATGAAAGGGCTGCCCTCGCTCTCGGGCAGGATCTTGACGAGGTGGCAAAGCAGGTTTATCTCAACGCTATCCGCCTCTTCTCAGACGCTTTCGTAGACAGGGCCTAGTCTGCCCTTGTTTTGTAATGATACGGTAGCGGTGCCTTGGATTGAATGACCCGCCCATTACCGAAGTCGTCGCAGGCAAAGCTAACGTCTTAGCTATTGCCTTTTTAAGTTTTCCCAAAACAATTGGCTCCTGCCTGGATTTTGGTGGCCTGCTTCCGGCAGGCCAAACTTAAAAAGGCTTCAGCTTCGACTACCATTGCTGCTGCTTCTCTTGATGGTAATGAGCAGGCCAGTCAATCCAAGGTTCTATAGAAAGGCATATTAGCTCGCAAAGTATAACTAATTGTGATCCAGCCATTGCATAGTTGGATCCTAATTTTGCACGCAGCGATCAGAGAGCGAAGGCTTTCTATAACGATAGAAAAAGAGTAACCCAGGCATAAGGTTGAAGCTAAGCCGCTGCAGTTCCAGCCTAAACGATTAGCGAGCGCAGTTTCTTCAACAGATAACAGCAATAGAGTATGGCCAAGTAGATTGGAATTTTAGCTTGAAAAATAATTTAAGGGCGCTTCCCACTCTTGATAGGAAGCGCCCGAATTAGTGCTGATAATATGAAGCTGTACAGTTAAAAGGTAAATAGCTCAATTCCGCCGGAAACATTCAACTCGACGCCAGTAATATACCTGGCTTCATCAGTAGCCAGGAAAACAATAGCATGAGCGATATCTTCCGGTTCGCCAGGTTTGCGGAAAGCTGTGCGGGCAATCATTCTTTCATTCATTTTTGGGTTGCCGCTCTTCCAGGCTTCTGTTCCGATAATTCCGGGAACAATGGCATTGCAGGTTATGTTATGACGGGCTCCCTCCAGGGCCAGACTTTTTGTCAGGCCGATTACCCCGGCCTTAGTTGAAGAGTAGCTGGCCTGTCCGAAACCTCCGAGGGTCCCCGCTACTGAAGCCATATTGATGATTCGGCCCCACTGCTGCTCTTTCATGACCGGCCATACCGCTTTTGCGCAGTTATAAGCGCCTGTGAGGTTAATATTCAGATCCCTTTCCCAGAGCTCATCATACTGATTCTCAATAGTTGCGACATGGTCAAGGGTTGCGGCATTGTTAACCAAAATATCAATTCGCCCGAATTCTTCCCTGGCTTTCGCAATAACTTCTTTTACCTGCTGCCTGTCGGTAACATCCATTTTGTAGGCAGCAGATCTGCGGTTCAGTTTCTGAATCTCGGCTGCAGTTTGTTCTGTATAGACAACTCCCTGGCTCTTCATAGACTGGGCCAGGGGGCCATATTTATCAGTGCTATTGCCTGATTGATCGCTTTCCAGCAGGATGTCCGTAATTATGACATCTGCGCCTGCCCTGGCCAGGGCCAGTGCATCTGCTCTGCCCAGGCCGCGTGATCCGCCGGTTACCAGGGCAACTTTTCCCTCAAGACTAAACATGGGTTTACAACCCCTTTTGAGTCTTTATTTAACCAAGCAGGCTCTGCAGTTTCATCGCCAGGGACATATCGCCTTTTACTTTAAGCTTGCCGGCCATAAATGCTGAAGTTGCGTTTAACTTGCCATCCAGCATTGCATCAAAGTCTTCTGCTGCCATGGAAATTGTAATGTTCGGGCTGTCATGTGCTTCCTCGACAACTGTTGCTTTGCCGTCATCAACATTAACATGAAATACTCCGCCGTTGTCTCCGGAAAGGTCAAATTGATATACTGCAGAAACCCCTTTCAGTTTCGATTCATCTGCAGCTTCAATCTTCCCATTCAACTTATCTAATAATCCTTTAAAGTCTGCCATTAAATTTACGCCTCCTTAAAGATTTTTGGTAATAAGTTACTTTTCCAAAAAGAATTTTTCCTGTCGAAAAAGCGATCCCCCTTTCTCACTGTAAATTGCTTAAACAGGTGAATTATTACTATTGTAAAGTATATTATAATGCATAAACTATCTTTTGTCATTATATTTTTGTGACTACTCAGTCTTGAGCCATTATTATATAAAATATTCAGTTGTTTCTTAGATTGATCCGGTTTGACGGGGCTGTTCCGGCGGGATAGAATTGTATGTGTCAGGATATTGAGGAGGATTGCCGGTCTTGAAAGAACATCCCAACCTTACATCGCCACGAGAAGTGGTAGCTCTATTTGAAAAGTATGGCTTGCAGCCCAATAAGCGTCTGGGTCAAAACTTTCTAATAGACGGTAATACTGCACGCAATATTATTTCAGCACTGGAATTGAGCCCTGGTGATGCTGTTATTGAAGTTGGCCCGGGTGCCGGTGCACTAACAATATTAGTTGCGCGGCAGGAAGTTGACGCCATCGCCCTCGAAATAGACCGTGGGCTGGCCGGCATGCTTAAATCAATTCTCGAACCCTGGCCGAATGTTAAAGTAATTAACAGGGATACTCTTGATGTCAACTGGGCTGACTTGATCGGCGAATATTTTGGGTCAGGCCGGAGTATTAAACTTATATCTAACCTGCCCTATGTGATATCAGGACCGTTTATGTATTCGCTCTTTGAGGCACGATTTCCGTTTAATTCTGCTGTTCTGATGTTTCAAAAGGAAGTGGCCCGCCGCCTGGTTGCTCTTCCCGGTGATAGTAATTATGGTGCATTATCGGTATTATGCCACTACTATACTTACGGCAAGATCCTTTTTAATGTGCCTCAAACCGTTTTCTGGCCCCGCCCGACTATTGATTCTGCAGTTTTAAGGCTTACACCCCGTCCGGGAGTGTTGTCAGCTGGGGAAGAAAAATTGATGTGGAAGATAGTCCAGGGAGTTTTTCAACAGAGGCGTAAAACTATACATAACAACTTATCCAGGGTTTTTTCTGATTACCCGGGGTTAAGTTCAGCGCTCCTGGAAACAGCCTGCATTGAGCCAGGCAAACGCCCGGAAGATCTAACAGCTGGGCAGTTTGCAAAGCTTGCTGCTTTAGCTTATAATTACATCAATAAACCAAGCTGAAAGGTCGCATGGACGATGCTTTTCACAAGTCCGTCAAGAGGCCAGGTTTCATTTGATGAAATGTTTGAAGACCTGGGAAAGTATACCAACGAATACCCGGATGAATCATATAAGCTGATTATTGGCACTGATTCCC
>SLBE01000230.1 GCA_007126465.1 Syntrophomonadaceae bacterium
CATCGACCGCGATCGCGGCCACCGGCACCATGACCGATAGCAGCAGCGAAGTGAGCGCGAAGAGCGGTACGACGCGCCGTGTCCTTCTTCTCATGTCTTCCCCCTGTGTCTGTGGGCGGAGTGTCTGTGGGCGGAGCCGGATCGACGCATGCTACGGCGGCACGGGCGCTCGAAGGTGCCCTTCATGTCAGCCGTGTCCCCTCGCCAACTGGATCGTGATCGTTCATGGTGGCGGCGACCGTTCGGGTACGTCACCGCTGGGACCTCACCACGATAGTTAACTACCGAGAGTGGTCGGACGTGATCGTAGCGGAGATCGCCGGGTCAGTACCATCCCCGATAGAGTTCGTGCACGCTGCCGCTATCGATGCCGCCGATGCGGCGTTGCCTCTACGGGCACGAAATGCGGAAATCCAGCTCTGAACACTGTCGAGCCGGCGGTTCGCCGGAAGGTTCCCAGATCGCGGCCTGGAGTGGACGGCAACGATAGACACTGCGCACCGAGGGCTTCCCTCGACGTCGGCGACGGCGAGAGGCGACCGCTCTGAGTGGTATCCCTGAACGGCCGATGAGTCAGCGCGGCGGAGCATCGAGGGCCTGTCGGATGCCGTCGCCGAACCGTGTCACCATGGCCTCGATCGAGTAGAGATCACGATCGGCAGCGCAGCCGCGGACCAGGGACTGCAGCAGCTCGGGGTCGTCGAGGACCCGGAGCACGGCGTCGGCGTAGGTCTGGGGGTCACTGCCGTGGGCGACCAGGAGGCCGTTCACTCCGTCGCGCAGGTACGCGATCTCCGGGCCGTGCGGGCTGTCGCGGCTCGTGATCAGCGGTGTTCCCGCGACGATGGCATCGAGCACCACGAGCCCGACCGCACCAGGCAGCAAGACCAGATCGGCGAGCGCGAGCAGTTCGGCCCGGTCGCTGCCGTAGCGCTCTCCCAGGTAGTGCAACCACGGCTGCTGCTCCGCCCATCGCTGGACCTCATCCTCGAGTGGACCACCACCGACGACGAGGAGCCGGAAGCCTGGGTGTCCGCGGTGGATGTGATGCCCAGCCTCGACGAGGACCTGCAGGCCCTTGTCGGCGCGTAGCGTGCCCAGGAACAGCCCGATAGGGCCGGGTCCGACCTCGAGCTCCTGGCGCAGCAGCGTGAGCCGAGCGTCGTCGACAGCTTCGATCTGTGTCTTCAGCACCGCCGTGTCGATCGCGTTGTTCACCACGGTGATGCGGGAAGGGTCGAAGCCGAGGTCGGTGACGATGCCAGCTGATCTCGAGGTGTAGGCGAACCACCAGTGCGCTCGGCGGGAGATCGACGCCTTCGCGCGTTCCCCGGGCGACGTCGGGTCTGCTGCGAAGTTCCTCCCGTGTCCCCAGAAGGCGACCCTGGGACCGCCGCGTGCCTGCAGCCACAGCAGGTGGTAGTTCAGCAGCAGTTGCGACGCCTGCTCCACGACGACGAGGTCGACGGTCCGGAGCCGTGGATCCAGCTGCTGCCACAGCAGGGAACGCCGGCCGAGCGGGACGGCGCGGCGCTCGAGGCGTATGGCCCAGGGGACCTCGAGTCGATCTGGCCGGGCATCCTCGTGCGGGAGCGGGGTACTGTGGAACAGCAGGAGCTCGATGTCGTCCCGGGCGAGGTCGGAACGCAGAGCGTCGTAGAAGCCTTCGCGGTACCCGCGTAGCGCGCGTTGGACGATGGCGACGATCCGGGGCTCACGGGTGGCAGGCAGGGCGATCCTCCGGCGACCGATCCTTGGACGCAGCAGCCGGACCCTACTGGAGCAGCGGGATGCGTATCGTCACCTACCACCCGCGAGCGCGCGTCGGTGATGGCGGCATCACGAACTCCGTGCGGAGCCTGAGCGTCGCGTTCGCCCGTGCCGGCGCCGACCCGGTGATCGCCTACGACGGTACAGGGGACCCGCACCACGAACGCGGCGTGGAGTGGTGGCCGGTCCGACACGTTGGGAGCGGGGCGATCCGTGCTCCATCAGGGATCGCACGGGTGCTCGACGGCGCCGACGTGCTGGTCCTCAACTCGGCCTGGACGGGCGGGAACGTCCGGGCCGGTCAGCTGGCGCGCCGCGCCGGTGTTCCGTACGTCCTCGCTCCGCGAGGGGCCTACGACCCACTCATCATCGAGCGACGCCGTTTCACCAAGCAGCTGTGGTGGCGGCTGTTCGAGCGTCGGCTGGTGGCTGCCGCGGCGGCGGTCCACGTGTTCTTCGAGGAACAACGCGACCACCTCGATGGGTTGGGGTACCGCGGCACGGTGCTCGTCGCACCGAACGGTGTGACGGTGCCACACGGCTGGACCTGGGACGGCGGGAGCGGGGGATACGTCGCGTTCCTCGGTCGTCTCGACCCAGAGCACAAGGGCCTCGACCTGTTGCTGCGCGCGGTGGCTCTGCTGCCGTCCGATGCCCGTCCCCGGCTTCGCCTCCACGGCCCAGATTGGCGCGGTGGCACGTCCCACGTCCAACGCCTGATCGATGACCTCGACCTCGCCCGTGACGTCGAGCTGGGGCCGGCGCTCTATGGCGACGACAAGTGGTCACTGCTGGCGCATGCGTCTGGTTTCGTCTACCCCTCGAGGTGGGAGGGGTTCGGGAACTCGCTGGCCGAGGCCGCGGCGCTCGGTGTGCCTGCGCTCGCGACCCCCTATCCGTTGGCGCGTTACCTCAGGCAACATGGCGCCTGCATCGTCGCCGATGCGACCCCGGAGGCGCTCGCCGACGGCCTTCGACGGTTGTCCCGACGAGAAGGCATGAGCGCCCCAGCGGATCCGTCGACCGTCGCCCACGAGCTCGATTGGGACACGGTGGCCGGTCGATGGCTCGACCAACTGGGAGGACTCGTCCGGGGCTCTCCCTCGGGATGACTAACCTCGTGCACCCCTTGGTGTCGGAGGAGGAGACGGGCGTGGTCGAAGCAGCAGACCGCACGGATCTGTGGCTCCCTCTCCTGCAGCGTCTCACAGAGCAGTACCCGGGCTGGGCGGTCTGGAAGAACGTAGCCTCGGCCTTCGCAGGGACCGGTGATGTCGACTCCTTCGCACCGCCGGAGGTGTGGCCGGACATCCAGCGGACCTTCGAGGCGTGGGTCGGTGAGCAGGACGCACTCGGGCCCGTCATCATCTGTCGACACATCCCCCAGGGGCCGCACTTCATCACCCTGCAGGTCGGATCGCCGTACATCGTGCAGTTGGATGTGAAGGAGCGCGGCACGTTCCGTGGCTCGACGTTGATCGACGCGTGGGATCTGCAGCGACTCAGCGAGATGGATCCGCGCGGGTTCCGCCGGGTCCGCCCAGGCGTTGAGGGCGTCATCAAGCTCTGCATGAACGGTATGCGTCGAGGCGGCCAGCCGAACCCCGAGGGGCTGCGCATCAAACGGGTCGCGGAGCTGCTGAGCTCCGATCCCGACGGGGTCGCCGCCGCCGCGGACCTGCTCGGTCCGGCTGCGGACGCCCTCCGCCGCGGAGCTCGCGCGGTCGTCGAAGGGGCATGGGACCAGCGAGCGATGCGGACAGTCGACGCCTGGAGCCTGGCGCGGAGTCTCGCCGAGCCACGTGTCGCGCTGAGCCGGCTCTGGTTCCTCTACTACCAGGCTGCCCGTTGCCCGGTCGTCTCCCTGATCAGGGACGGGGACCGTCGGGTTCCCGAGGACCGTGAGGCGTGGCTACGCGAGATCGCGAAGGACCACGAGGTGTTCGCGGTGGGCTGAGCTACCGCCATCGATGCGCGGTATGCCTCACCCCGTGGTCGCTCCCAGTTGCTCGAGCAGCGCACGTCGGGCTGCGCGCCCCCTGCGTGCGTCGCTCTTGGCGATGTCGGCAGCCGGCATCGATCCCTCGATGTAGGGAGGGAGGTAGTGCCTGGCCGTCTCGAGCTCCAGGCCCGCGGCCGCGGCGTAGGCTCGTAGGTTCATGCCCACCCAGCCACGGCCGTGGAGGCCATCGATGATGGCCTGCGCATTTGGTCGGCCCAGGAGCGCGTGGCACTGCACGAGATAGTGGAAGACGTCATGGAAGGGCAAGTAGTTCGGACCGGCCGCCTCCCAATCAACGAGATACCACTCCTTCCCCGTGTGGAGCAGGTTCCACGGTGCGGCATCCCCGTGCCCGATCCCGGTGTCGTCGGTCTGCCGCTCGATCTGGTAGAGGTGGCCCAGCGCTGCTGCGACCGCCGGTTCGAGCCGCCACGGGGTGGCTTGGTGGCGCCAGTGGATCGGTTCGAAGACCAGCAGACCCGTGTCGACGTCGAGGATCCGGGGTACCCGCACCGGGGCCGGGAGTAGCTGCCCGTAGCGTTCGTGTGCTGCGGCCTCGGCTGCGAGTTGTGCGTCACCGACGGGGTCGCGGGAGATCTTGGTTATCGATACCGGGGCGCCGGCGGCGTCGAGGATCAGCGCGGAGGCCCGGTCCGAGTGGTTGCTCTGGCTGGTCGCGACGGTCCCACCGGCCGGCACGAGCCCCGCCACCCGGTCGAGGATCCACGGTGCCGGGGTCGTGCGGGGGAGGAGCCTGAGCAACCCCGACGTGGCGACTACGGAGCCCAGTGACCACCCGGCCAGCGAACGGGTGCTCACCGGTCGGTGGATCCGCAGGCTGGCGCGCGTGACGCGGACGCTGTCGGTCGGCAGGACCCATCGGGGCGAGGTGGTGGGGGGGAGCCCCACCCAGCGTCGTTCGGGGACCGTGGCGGCTTCAGGCCCCAGTACGAATGCGACCTCCTGGGCGGGCCTGGTGGCGTCCCAGAGCGTCAGGTGCGGTACGACGGTGGCGAGCTCCCGCCAGGCGGCTCTTTGCCGCACCAGTTCCTCGGCCGGAAGCTCGGCTTTCCGGGCCAGCAGCACCTCGGTCGGAGCATCCAGGACGATGGTGCGATCCGCGTTCGGGAGCAGGCGCGCGAGCAGACGGTGCAGGCGCGGTAGCGGCACGAGTCGGTAGCGCAGCGGGTCGACGACCATGTCCCACCAGCCGCGCTCCAGGATGACGGTCCCCCCTGCCCGTCGGGTCGGTCCGAGCCGCAGCACCCATCCCAGGGCGTAGTCGAGGAAGACGTAGAGCAGCTTCAGGATCGCCAGGGGGCCTGGATAGGCCCTCTGGCGGTGTGGTTCCGTGACCGGGCCATCGTGCTGGCTGGCACCGTGGAGGATGTGGGGCCGATGATGGAGGTGGAGGACGGGGCCACGTGCCTGGG
Source organism: Syntrophomonadaceae bacterium (assembly GCA_007126465.1). GTDB lineage: Bacteria > Bacillota > Dethiobacteria > DTU022 > DTU022 > T3SED10-7. The sequence goes on from SLBE01000230.1 coordinate 5,206, forward strand.
CGACGCTGATCAGGTGCTCTGCGACCAGTGTCTTCCCGCTGCCGTCGGGTCCGGCGACGACGATGACAGCGCCGCGTGCCCGGCTGTGGCGCCGCACAGCGTTGGAGCCCCTCTGCCGCCGCTCGCTCACGGATGCTGCTCGAGGAGGCCGAGATAGTCCTCGGTGATCCGCTCCGGGGTGAAGCGCTCGACCCTGGCCGTGCCTTGCTGTCCGAGCCTGCGCGCGTGCTCGGGATCGTTCAGCAGGCGCAGGATGGCGGCTGCGACCCCCTCGGCGTCACCGACCGGGGCGAGTTCGCCGTACTTGCCGTCCTCCAGCAGGTAGCGCGGCCCGGAGGGGCAGTCGGTGCTGACGATCGGGACACCGAGTGCCATGGCTTCGAGGAGCACGATCGGCATCCCTTCGTTGCGGGAGGTGAGGGCGAAGATGGATGACCGAGCGACGTACGCCAGAGGGTTGGCCTGGAAGCCGAGGAGTGCGACATGCTCGCCGATCCCAGCCTCGCGAGCGATGTCGACGAGCCGGGCTGTGAGCTCCGGGTCGGAGGGCTTGCCGATGATTGCAAGGCGTGTGGGGGTCGGGGAGTGTTCGTTCACCCTAACCATGGCGCGGACGAGCGTCTCGGGGTCCTTACGGGGATGGATGTTGGCGACGGACACGACCACCGGGAGGTCTCCCTCGCGAAACCACGAATCCGGGACCTCGGCCCGAGCGAGCTCGACCGCGCGGCTCCAGCGCGTGAACGGTGGCGGGATCGTCGAGGTCTTGCCGCGGACGCCCGGGAACAGGTTCTCGAGGTCCTTTACGATCTCTGGTGCAACGCCCACGACGTGGTCGGCGAAGGGTAGTAGGAGCCGGTTCGCGAGATCGCGGAGGCGCCGGAAGCGCCACGGGTAGGTCGAGTAGTGGTTGTGCTCGACGGTCACGAGGTAGGGACGGCCAGCGCGGCCGCGTGTGGCCAGAACGGCGGCCCGGGCGGGCCCGTTGCCGTGGGCATAGAGCACGTCCGGTCGGTGACTTCGGAGCGCCCGTCGCAGGCCGGGGATACCCGGGGTAGTGCGGCGCTCGGACGACTGCAGGTCGACCACACCGATACCCGTGCCCTGCTCGACCCTTTCGGCCACCGAGTTCGCGACGATCACCACCTGGTGGCCGCCTGCGGCGGCGACCTCAGCGACACACGTGACCACCGAGGCGATGCCTCTGCCGTTCAGCGCGTGCACGTAGAGCATGACCTTCATGCGTGGCCCCTGGCTTGCTGCATGCGCGTCTCCCGCTGCCCTACGTGCTGTCCGCCCTGGTCGCACGGCAAGATGGCGGACGGCACGGTACTAGCACTCCGGGTCACGAGGACATCAGCGGTCCCGGGCTCGCCGCATCCAGCACCGCATCGGAGCCACGATGAACGACACCAGCGCAGCCGCCGGCTGCGGCGCTTCGAGCACCTGGGCGATCGTGCTGGCAGCCGGTGGCGGTTCGCGCTTCGGCACGCAGAAGCAGTTCGAGCGAGCTGCTGGTCACCGGCTGGTGGACCTGGCGCTGGCCGCCGCCGCACAGGCCTGTGAGCGTGTCGTCGTGGTGCTGCCACCCGGCAGAGCCTGGGATGGACGACCGGTGCATGCGGTCGTCGAAGGCGGGGCGGATCGGCCGTCGTCGGTCCGGAGCGGCTTGGAGGCCATCCCCGACGCCGATGGCATCGTCATCGTCCACCAAGCCGCCAACCCACTCGCTGACGTCGCTCTGCTCGAGACGCTGCTGGACGCCGTCGACGGCGGCGCGGCCGCTGCGGTCCCCGGCCTTCGTCCCGCCGACCTGATCCGGCAGACCGCAGACGGTCTCCTCGGCGCGATCATCGGCCGCGACGACCTCGTGCTCGTGCAGACACCGGCGGCCTTCCGTCTCCCGGTCCTGAGGGCGGCGCACGAGCAGCGGGTCGACGCACTCGAGGACACCGCCTTGGTGTCGGCGCTTGGCCACGACATCGTCGTCGTCCCCGGCGACCCGCGGAACGTGCACGTCACCTCCACGGCGGACCTGGAGTTGGTGGCGGCGCTGCTCGCGCAGCGGCTCAGCTAGCATCCCGGCTCCGCGACGGGGTCGCGGCTTCCGTGGACGTGCGCGTCCGAGTCTGCCCAGGGGGGACGGTCTTGTCAGACACCTCACGGCCACGCCAACTGCCCGAGGTGGAGTCTACCGACCTGGGGCGACTGTCCGAGCGCCTCCATGAGGCCTTCGCCGGTATGGCGGGCACGGACCTGTTGATCACAGGCGGCGCCGGGTTCCTGGGCTACTACCTCGTCCAGGCCCCCCTGGCCTGGAACCGGGCCCATCCGTCCGAGTCGGCAATCCGCGTCACGGTGCACGACAACTTCTCGCGGGGCGTCCCACGTTGGCTGTCGACACTGGACGATCCGGCGGTACGGATCGTCGAACGCGACGTGCTCGCCCCGCTGCCTGCCAGCGAACCTCGGTTCGATCACGTCATCCACGCCGCCTCGATCGCCTCGCCGACCTACTACCGCAAGTACCCGATCGAGACGATGGACGCCAACGTCGGCGGCCTGCGCCTCCTGCTCGATCACGCGGCCGAACGCGCCGGGACCGCGGACCCGCTCCGCGGGCTGCTGTACTTCTCGACCAGCGAGATCTACGGAGACCCCGACGCGGCCAACATCCCGACGCCGGAGACCTACCGCGGTCACGTGTCCTGCACGGGGCCGCGGGCCTGCTACGACGAGTCGAAGCGCTACGGCGAGACCTTGTGCGTCAACTTCGCCCGCCAGCGCGACGTCCCCGTGACCATCGCACGACCCTTCAACAACTACGGGCCCGGCTTGAAGATCGACGACCGCCGAGCGCTGCCTGACTTCGCTCGTGACGTGCTCGCCGGACGCGACATCGTCCTGCTGTCCGACGGCTCCGCGACACGGACCTTCTGTTACGTGATGGATGCGATCGATGGCTACTACCGCATCCTCACCTCAGGCCGTCCGGGTGAGCCCTACAACATCGGGGCTGATCGGCCGGAGATCTCCATCAGGGAGCTGGCCGAGCGGGTGACGCGGATCGCGGGGGAGCTCACCGGCTACGACGGGCAGGTCGTCGCCGAGACATCTGAGGACCCGGACTACCTCACCGACAACCCCAACCGACGCTGCCCCGTGATCGACAAGGCGCGTCAGGAGTTGGGCTACGAGCCAGAGGTGGACCTCGACGACGGGCTGGAGCGCTCGTTGCGCTGGTACCTCGCTGAGCAGGAGGGATGACCATGCGGGTCTCCGTCGTCGGAACGGGTTACGTCGGCCTCGTGTCGGGGGTGTGCCTGGCGCACGTCGGGCACGACGTCATCTGCGTCGACGTCGACGCCAAGAAGGTCGACGCGATCAACTCGGGGAGCTCGCCGATCCATGAGGACGGTCTCGAGGAGCTCCTGCACGGTGTCGTCGGGGATCGCTTCCGTGCGACCACGGACCTTGCCGCCGCGATCGAAGCCACGGAGGTCACCATCCTGGCGGTGGGGACGCCCTTCGGTGAGGACCGCATCGACCTCGGCCAGATCGTCGCGGCCGCCGAGCAGATCGGCGCGGCGCTGGCCGAGCTCGATCGCTACCACGTGGTGGTCGTGAAGAGCACGGTCGTGCCGGGGACCACCGAGGAGGTCGTCGGACCGGCCATCGAAGCGGCCTCGGGACGGGTGATCGGCCAGGACATCTGGCTCGCCATGAACCCGGAGTTCCTCCG
>SLBE01000041.1 GCA_007126465.1 Syntrophomonadaceae bacterium
GCCTGGCGACCCAGGATGCGGCGCCCGGCAGCTGGCATACCGGCAAAAAAGCGGACTTCAATGCAGCTTTCATTAATTCTGGCGCTGGTTCTCTCTAACACTTCCTGCCCGGGACGCTCAATATGGAAGGTGCCGCTCTTGCCACTGCCTCTGCTGCCCTTTGAGGTACAGCCAATATTACTGTAAAAAACGCGGGTTAAATAATCGGCCAGTGCTGTTTCCCTGATTTTGGGACTGTAGCTTTCCTGTGGGAAGCCTGCTTTTGTTTGAGGCACGCTCACCATCAGCCGGGAAGGTGAAGCAAAAGGATCACCCTGAATATGAAAAAAATGCAGTTCAAAATCCGTGTATTTAAAACTTTTTCCCTGGAGTTCTTTGTAGGCCTTGTAACCTTTTCCATCAATATTTGAAAGGATTTTTTTCAATTGCTCCATATCTATCCCCCTTTCGTTAATTTCTTTTTTTGTTTATTCTATGACAATTTCCGTTAACCTTTAAGATATAATGATATTTAATGATCTGAAAATGAATATAAGATGTCTATGGTCGCTTTTAAAAATTAAGAGGATTAGTCTTTGCAGGGTAGAATTAAATAAAAAATCTCATGCATATTTCTGATTGTTTAACAGATTAGAATTGCTCTAAAAGTAACACACAAGGAGGCAATAGCAGGATAATATGGCAGATAGTAATATGGCAGATAGAGAATCTACTTTTAAAAATGCGCTTCTTTCCAGTGATACAGATGCTGCAGGTAAAGCTTTAGATGAGTACCTTGCTGATAAAACCGTCCTGGAATTTGTTGAAGAGGTTGTAGTTAAGGTGCTTGATGAAATTGGTGATGGCTGGCAAAAAGGAGAGTATGCCCTGTCACAAGTCTATATGAGCGGAAGAATCTGCGAAGATTTGCTGGAAAAGGTTTTACCTGATAAAACCGTCCTGCGTAAAGACAAGCCTAAGATAGCCCTGGCCCTGCTTAACGATTATCATGCACTTGGTAAGAGAATTGTCTATGCCGTATTAAGAGCCGGAGGTTATCAATTAATCGATTATGGCAGAGTAGAGTCAGAAGAACTGGTTAGAAAAGTCAAAGAAGATAAGATTGAAATTCTTTTAATATCCGTATTAATGCTATCTTCCGCTTTAAATATAAAGGAGATTGTAAAAAGCCTGAGCCATGCTGAAAATAAAGTTAACATTGTTGTTGGCGGTGCCCCTTTTCGCCTTGATCGTAAGTTGTGGCAGGAAGTAAGGGCTGATGCTGTAGGCTACACGGCAACAGATGCCCTGCACATTGTTCGCACCCTGGAGGGAGATAACAGCAATGACTAAAAGTAAAATGACTTCCCTGCAGAGAGTATTGACCACTCTTGGGCACAAGGAACCGGACCGGGTTCCGCTTTTTTTGCTTCTGACCATGCACGGGGCAAAAGAGCTTGGCATGGGGATCAAAGAATACTTTTCAAAAGCTGAAAATGTGGTCGAAGGCCAGGTTAGGCTGCTAAACAAATATGGCCACGATTGTTACTTTGGCTTTTTCTACGCGCCGACTGAGATCCAGGCCTGGGGGGGAGAGGTCGTTTTTTATGATAACGGGCCGGCTAATTCAGGGGAACCCTTTATTAATAATATTGATCAAATAAAAACCCTTGAACCGCCTGTTATTGCCGACACGCCGGTTTTGCAGGAGGTTCTGAAAACTATACGCATCCTTCACGAAAAGGCGGCTGGTGAAGTGCCCGTACTCGGGGTCGCCCTTTCTCCTTTTTCAGTTCCTGTCATGCAGTTAGGCTTTGAAGCTTATCTGGATCTGATTTATAATGAGCCGAAGCTTTTCGATCGTTTAATGGCGGCAAATGAGCATTTCTGCGTTGAATGGGCTAATGCCCAGCTGGCAGCGGGGGCTGCTGCTATTTGTTACTTTGACCCGGTCTCTTCACCAACTATTATTCCCCGTGATCTTTACCTGAAAACCGGTTTTCAGGTGGCCCGCAGGACAATCGCCAAAATCAAAGGACCGACAGCAACGCACATGGCATCCGGCCGTTGTTTGCCAATCATTGACGACCTGGCCCAGACCGGTACCGGTGCCGTAGGTGTTAGCGCTGATGAGGATCTTGGAATCTTAAAGCAGGCCTGCCGCGACAAATTAACGGTTATCGGCAACTTAAACGGCTTAGAGATGATCCACTTTAGCAGGGAAGAGACAGACCGGAATGTTAAAAATGCTATTGACGCTGCTGCAGCAGGCGGAGGATTCATTCTTGCCGATAATCACGGTGAAATACCTTGCCAGGTGCCGGATGAAGTGCTGCTTGCAATATCTGATGCAGTCCGAACACACGGAAATTATCCTCAATGATTTGCAGGTGAATTGATATGGCTGAACAGGTAATTGTTTTTTGCAGTAATTACCGCCGGGAGCTGGAAAGCCTTAACCTTCCGGGAAAATATGGTGATATTGAACTAGTTTATTTTCCGAGCCGCTGCGGTATGCCACCCATTGAATGGGCAAAACTGCAAGAAAGCCTTTCTGACGTAGGCAGTTATAAGGAACTGCATGTAGTGAGCTGTGGAGGTATAACCGGGCTGTCGGAAAAAGAGTGCATTAACAACCGCTACTACAGTCACAACTTTCAACAGTGCTACCATCTAATTATCAATCCTGACCTGGCGGAGCATTACATCCAAAAAGGGTTTTACCTGGTTACGCCTGGTTGGCTTGCAAACTGGCGTAATATATTAGACGGCTGGGGATTTGAACAGCAGGATTCAGCAATAATGTTTTTTAAGGATACTGCCCGGTCAATCCTGCTGCTTGATACCGGGGTTGATCCTTTAGCAAAAGCAAACCTGGCTGAATTTGCCAATTATGTTGAAAGACCTTATGAATCGATAAAAGTTGGGCTTGATTATTTAAAACTTTTGTTAAACAATACGGTTTTGAAGTCCAGGGTTGAGAATATGCAAAGCATTAAAACGGTTGAGCTTGCTGACAGGCAAAAGGAGTTAGCTGATTTCAACATGGCTTTAGACCTGCTCGGGACCCTAACTCGTGTGAGAGAGGAAGGGTCAGTAATTCAAAATATTAAAGATATGTTTACCATGCTTTTTGCACCGAGTGAAGTTGTGTTCAGGTCGGTTTTTGAAAATAATACGGCAGGTTCACCAGAGATTAGTAAAGGTGATAGCTTTACGCTTGAAGTACACGGCAGCAGTGGTCTTGTAGGTTACCTGGATATTATCGGGGTGAATCAGCCCCAATATCTTGATCAATATAAAAAGCTTTCAGATAAAATTGTCAATATCTGCGGCCTGGCCATTGAGAATGCCAGGCATTACCAGGTGATAAAGGATTTGTCCGATACTGATGGACTGACCGGCATTGCCAATCGACGAAAACTGGAACATCACCTTGCTCATGAATGGAGCAGAATGCGAAGAGAAAAAAAACCGCTGGCCTTGATGATGTGTGATATTGATTACTTTAAAAAATATAACGATCTTTACGGCCACCAGGCTGGAGATGACTGCCTGAAAAAAGTGGCGGCAGCACTGGCTGGTTACTGCCGTAGAAGCGGAGATTTGATCGCACGTTATGGAGGCGAAGAGTTTACCCTGGTTCTCCCTGCAGCTGATCGTGAAGGAGCAAATAAACTGGCAGAACAAATCAGGAAAGATATTGAGGCTTTAGAGCTCAAACACGAAGGGTCGCCTGTAAGCGACCATGTTACCCTGAGCATCGGCGTATCCTGCATGATACCGACAGCCGGGGATGCGGTGGAAAATCTTATCGTTGCTGCCGATAAAGCTTTATACACCGCTAAGGAAAAAGGCCGAAACTGTGCTGCTATGTTCTAATCAAAATCGCCTTTTCCAGTTGAAGTTGCTGGTGAAAATTCCCCGGTGCCTTTATGATATAATGCCCTGAGGAGGGATTGTGTATGTCAGGAAGAGTGCTTATAACCAGGGTTATTCCGGAAGATGGCATGAAAATATTACAGAATAATAACTTCTATTGCCAGGTGCATGACCAGGGCAGACCAATCAGCCGGTCCGAATTTGAAGAGGCGATCAAGGAGGCTGATGCAGTTCTTACCATGTTAAATGATCGTATTGATGCCGAACTGCTCGACCGGGCTTCTAATCTGAAAATAGTGGCAAACCTGGCTGCAGGAACAGATAATGTTGATCTTGAAGCCTGCAATGAATACGGAATTGCTGTAACCAATACCCCCGGGGTGCTGACCGAAGCTACTGCCGACCTGGCGATGGCCCTGCTCCTTGCTGCAGCCCGTCATCTGGTCCAGGCGGATCATTGCCTGCGTGAAGGGAAATTTAATGGTTGGGACCCCCTGCTTTTCAACGGGGCAACTTTAAACGGCAAAACTTTAGGTATTATCGGGATGGGCCGGATCGGGCAGGCTGTGGCTAAAAGAGCTCGCGGTTTCGGGTTAAAAATTGTTTACCATAACCGAAATGCACTGCCTGAAGAAATAACTTCCCTGCTGGAGGCAGAATATTTATCTCTTGATGATCTGGTAAAAAGGTCGGATTTTATCAGCCTTCATTTACCGTATAGCAGGGAAGTCCATCATTTAATTGACAACAGGCGCCTGGGCATGATGAAGCCCGGCGCTTACCTGATTAACACTGCCCGGGGAGCGCATATAGATGAAAAAAGCCTGGTTGAACATTTAAGAGCAGGAAATATTGCCGGCGCAGCACTGGATGTTTTTGAACATGAGCCGCAAACGGCTCCCGGCCTGACTGATCTTGACAATGTAACACTGCTTCCTCATATTGGCAGTGCTACCATGGAGGCCAGGTCAGAAATGGCCAGGATGGCGGCCGAGAGTATAGCCGCAGTGCTTAATGGGGAAATACCCAATAACATCCTGAACCCTCAGGTCTTGAACTGAAAGAGCCAGCAATTGTATAATACAGCCTGAACGATCAGCGAGCGCATTCTTCTTAAACAAGCTAAGTAATTACCTAAATACTTATATTATATTGCATAAGCCTTAGGGCGGCAGTTTCTATAATAAAGTGAATTAATTAAGGAGGCAGCATGGATAATAATAAAAAGGAGCCGGTAAAAGCCTACAAAAACATGGAATTCTTAAATAGTAGCGATGCCAGGAGCATCAGGATTTTATCTGAGTATTATGAGCCATTGCAGCGTTTTAGAGAACAAAAGGTGTACGATACCATTGTATTTTACGGTTCCGCCCGAACCAAGAATTTAGAGGAGGCAAAAAAAGAGCTGGCCGCGGTGGAGAACCTGTTAGAAGAAACAGATGGCAACCCGGGACAGGAACTGCAGGAAAAGCTGGATAATGCAAAAAATCAGGTGTTCTTAGCCCGTTACTATGAGGATGCCGTGGAACTGGCCCGGCGTATAACCGAGTGGTCTAAATCTCTTGACTCTGTTTACCGTTTCGTGGTTTGCTCCGGGGGCGGACCCGGGATGATGGAAGCAGCCAATAAGGGAGCAAGGGAAGCTAAAGGGCTTTCTATAGGGCTGAATATCAGCCTGCCTTTTGAGCAGTCCTCAAACCCCTACATAACACCGGAGTTAAACTTTGAATTTCACTATTTTTTCATGCGCAAGTTCTGGTTTGTTTACCTGGCCAAGGCCCTCATAATTTTCCCAGGTGGCTTCGGCACGCTGGATGAACTGTTCGAACTTCTAACCCTGGTGCAGACCGGTAAAATTAAAAAGAAACTACCTATTATCATCTATGGGTCAGAATACTGGAACCAGATAATTAACCTTGATAACATGGTAAAATACGGGGTAATCTGTCAGAAAGATCGCGACCTGGTTCGCTATTGTGATAGCGTTGACGATGCTTTTGAATACCTGAAAATGGAACTTACAGAGCAGTACCTGAGGCAAGAATAGTTGTTAATGGGTAGTTGGAGACTATAGCAAGTATGTATTGAAAATCCAAAGCCGGGATTGCAATAAATCAAAGCAATCCCGGCTTTGGATTTTCTTAAAATTATATTACACCATACATTATTATTTAACTTTGCATATGTGTCATAGTATTTTTTCGGAATTTTGGGTAGATCAGATATGCTTCGGCAACCAGCAGCAAAAGAATACAAACTGTTACGGCTGAAATTACTGCCGGGTACTGACCGGCAAATTCATTGGCTGAAGCATGCTTAATCCAGATCCCGGCATAAGCCCAGACAATAACCAGGCCGTAAGCCACATCCCTGTCCCTGATCATCCTGGCACCGGCTATTGCTACACCAACGAAAAGGATTAAGATTGTCCAGATTTGTTCAGATATACCGAACCCGCCCCAGCCGATGCTGACCAGGTAGGTGGTGACATTGGCAATAGTTGCAACGGTGATCCAGCCGAAATATATGCTGAAAGGCAGCCGGATCAATACTTTTTCCTGCAAATTAAACTCTTCCCTGCTTAAGCGGTTGGCAATTAGAATTAAGCTGATTAGAATTACCAGCATCAGCAGTAACGAGAGGCCGATTGCATCATAATGCCAAGCTAAAATCCACAAACCGTTGGCGACAGAAGATATGGAAAAATAAATGCCAATCGTGGTGAATAGTTCGGCCCTGCCGGTGCCTTTGTCCTGCCTGAAAAGACCAAGCTGGTATAGGGTATAGGCAGCCAGCACCAGGTAGATCAATCCCCAGATGGCAAAAGTTATGGAGGCGGGAGCAAAAAGATCCGGGTAGGAATCGGATACCTCCCCGGTTGTAACCCCGTTTATGGGAATTGAGTTGGCCAGACCGTTCATGAGGATCATAAAAAGAAAAGTAACAGCCACAACAATTTTAATGTTGTTGTAGTTCTTTTCATTAAACAAGTGATCATCCCCTCTCATTCGATAAAAGCGCTTTTTAATAGTATAATATTTTGATGCTTTCAATACAAGCCAATATATATTCAAAAACTTAAAAATCACATCTTTGTGTTAAGCAGCAGAGCAATAAACCTATCAACCGCCTCATCCTGGTCTTTGCCGCTTTCACGTGCCTCAGTTAAGCATTCTCTGAAAAAATCGGCCACTACTAGCTTGGTTGCTCCCTCTAATGCTGAATGCACAGCGCTAAGCAGAGTCACAATTTTTTCGCAATCCTCCCCGTCCTCGATCATTTTTCGAACCGCGCGGACCTGGCCTTCCAGGCGGGAAAAGCGGTTAACAATTTGTTTTCTATTCCCTTCCGTCACCTGCATACGCTTAACCTCCTTTTACAGAAAGCATTCATAAAAGATATTATCCTCGTGGACACCTTTATGCTCCAGGATATCCCTGGCATCCGTGGCCATTTCAGCTGTGCCGCAAATGTAGACCCTGGTGTAATCCGGCGGATTAAGCTCTTTTAGCAGATCGGTTACATATCCTTTACTATACTGATCAGTGTGCGGCCTTGACAAGAGGCTGTAGTAACTAAAATTCTCATTAGCCTCAGCAGTACCTGTTAAGTAGTCATCATAGACCAAATCTTCTTCGTACCGGGCCCCGTAAAGCAGAGTGATTTTACCATTAAAGCCATTATCTTTTTGTTCGAAGAAGCTTTGAACGATTGAAACAAAGGGGGTAATTCCAATGCCATTAGCTAAGAAGAGAAGTTCTTTACCCTCAGGGTCAGCTCTTAGTTCATTACCGAGAGGTCCTTTCAACTTTACTTCGGTCCCCTCGGCCAGGTTATTAAAGAGCAAGTTAGTTCCATAACCGTCATTTAATAGTTTAACGGTAACGGATATTTCAGAGTGGTCACCGGAGGAGCCGGAAATTGTGTAAGCTCGGTACATTTCAATCTGCGGTTCAGTTTCTACCAGGACAAACTGGCCCGGATCGAAATCCATTTTTTGCGGTTCAACCAGCTTGAATGTATATTCGCGCACGTTATCATTCAGGTGGTTTATTTTTTTTACTACTGCCCTGTAAAAAGAGGCATCTTTGAACCCTGCCAGGTTGGCATTTGCGTGTATGTTTTCAGTTTTCGCGAGGGTAGCCAGCTGCAAGGCATCGGCCGGGCAGTTATTAACACAGGTATTACAGCGGATACAGTTTTCATCACTGAACTGGGAGCTTTCTTTGAATTCCCTGTATGGTTTTAGCTGCATTGGGCAGACCCTGGCACACTTTCCACAGGAATGGCAGAGGTCGGGATGCGCTATTGTAACTTTCAGGTCGGTGTTTTTATTCAATCCTAAAGCTTTACCCAGCTTGTAAAAAAGGGTCTGGAAAGTGCCCATCGGACAGAACTGACACCAGGTGCGGGCATTGATAGTGATTGCCAGCAACCCACCTGCCAGCAAAACCATCAGGTAAGTTGTTGAGAAAACCAGGCCCATCCGGTCATAAAACTCGGCTCCTCCCAGGGCTTCAAAGACATGAATAAAGCGGCGGCCCAGGTTATACATAAAAAACAATAAAAAGGCAGCAATTAAAACTTTTGAACGCATGAATCCCGGAATCCTGGCATTTCTGCTCAGGGGTTGCAGCAGGTTATCAAAAAAACTGCCATGCGGGCAGAAGTTGCCGCACCAGTACTTTCCCCTGAAGAGGCTCATAACCATCAAGGCCAGCATTATCAGGGGAACTAGCAATCCTAAACGGGGGAGAAACTGCCCGCCTATACCAATTAAGACTGTTAAAATCCAGGCATATGATCTGATTGGAGAAAAAGAACGATTTGTTTTGATATAGAATGATGCCGCGTGACTGTTATGCATGCAAAAACTCCTTTGCGAAGTGGTTATAAATTATCATCATATACCCCACAGGGTATATGTGTATTATAAAGCATATTTTTCTGCCGTCAAGGGGAGGGGTGTATGATTTAAAAGATTTTCTGTTGTTACTGTCGTCAGGTTATGATTTAATAAGGATTATGAAAA